>JAEETB010000332.1 GCA_016286575.1 Prevotella sp. | reverse complement strand
GTGACGTTGGCAAAGGGATCGGCCACGATAATCTTCATCAGCTCATCTGTCGACATCCACCGCCCACCATTGAAATCCCATGACTGGGGGTTATGACATCCTGGGCACTTATGACGGCACCCTGCACAATAAATGGAGGTCCGGAACCCCGGACCATCCACCATTGTATCTTCTATGATGTCTAAGACTCGAATCATCCAAATAAATCCTGACTGCCGTGGTCGATATGCGTCACACGGTCGTTGAGCTCAGCGAGCTTGCCACTGTTCCAACGATCGGTGGTACCCACGAGGTAGCCCGTGATGCGCTGTAGTTTGTCGATGTTCGTCGAACCGCACTTCGGACATTTCTCCAGATGGTCTGCCGCATTCTCGTAGCCACAGTCCATACAACGGTTGCGGTTGTGGTTCACAGAGCCGTAACCCATGTTCAGCTGGTCCATCATGTCCACCACGCTCATGATCACCTGGGGATTATGTGTCGCGTCGCCATCGATCTCCACGTAGAAGATGTGGCCACCACGCGTCATCTCATGATAGGGCGCCTCAACCTCAGCCTTATGGCGCGCGCTGCACTTATAGTATACAGGCACATGGTTCGAGTTAGTATAATAGTCGCGATCCGTCACACCCTTAATCACACCGAACTGCTTACGGTCCTTCTTCGTGAACTTACCCGAGAGACCCTCGGCAGGTGTGGCCAGCACGGAGTAGTTATGGTGATACTGCTCGCAGAACTCGTTCACACGCTCACGCATGTAGCTAATGATCTTCAGTCCCAGCGCCTGACTCTCCTCGCTCTCGCCATGATGCTTGCCTGTGAGGGCCACGAGGCACTCTGCCAGTCCGATGAAGCCGATACCCAGTGTTCCCTGGTTGATCACACTCTCGATGGTATCGTTGGGCCCCAGTTTGTCAGCTCCGATCCACAGGCTCTTCATCAGCAGGGGGAACTGCTTTGTGAAGGCAGTCTTTTGGAACTGGTAACGGTCGTCGAGTTGCTTGGCAGTCACCTCGAGCATGTGGTCGAGCTTCGCAAAGAAGAGGTCAGTCCTTTTCTTCTTGATTTCTTCGCTCAATATTTCATTGTTCTCTCCTTCACCTTTCACTTCCTCTCTGCATTCCAAGGCGAGTTTTACGATGTTGATGGTCGAGAACGAGAGGTTACCACGTCCTATCGAGGTCTTAGGTCCGAAGCGGTTCTCGAACACACGAGTGCGACAACCCATCGTTGCCACCTCGTGTAAGTAGCGCTTGGGATCGTCTGCACGCCACTCGCTGTCCTGATTATATGTTGCATCGAGGTTCAGGAAGTTGGGGAAGAAGCGACGGGCAGTCACCTTACAAGCCAACTGGTAGAGATCGAAGTTACGATCTTCAGGCAGGTAGTTCACACCACGCTTCTTCTTCCAGATCTGGATGGGGAAGATGGCTGTCTCGCCACCACCCACGCCCTCGTAGGTCGAGAGCAGGATCTCGCGCATGACGCAACGGCCTTCCGCGCTCGTGTCCGTACCATAATTAATAGAGGAGAACACCACCTGGTTACCACCCCTCGAGTGGATTGTATTCATATTGTGGATGAAGGCCTCCATCGCCTGATGCACGCGGTTCACCGTCTTGTTCACAGCGTGCTGCTGGGCGCGATCCTTACCCTTCAGTCCGTCGAGGGGCTTCTTAAGATAGTCCATCAGCGGCTCGTCGTAGAGGTCTTTATAGCTCTCGCCGTTCAGTTCCTCGAGTGCCTTCAGTTCCTCAATATAGGTCAGTCGCACGTAGGGCGCCAGGTAGAAGTCGAAGGCAGGGATAGCCTGCCCACCGTGCATCTCGTTCTGGCAGCACTCCATCGAGATACAAGCCAGTACCGAGGCAGTCTCTATGCGCTTGGCAGGGCGCGAGGCACCATGTCCGGCCACGAAACCACAGTTCAGGATGTTATCCAACGGATGCTGCACGCAGGTGAGCGACTTCGTCGGGTAATAGTCCTTGTCGTGGATATGCAGATAGTTATGCTCCACAGCGTCGCGGCTGTCCTCCGAGAGCAGATAGTCGTCGACGAAAGGCTTCGTAGTTTCCGAGGCGAACTTCATCATCATACCTGCAGGCGTGTCAGCGTTCATATTGGCATTCTCGCGCGTCACGTCGTTGTTCTTGATGTTCACGATGTCGAGGAATACCTCGCGCGTCTTTGCCTTACGGGCCACGCTGCGCTGGTGGCGATAGGCGATGTACTTCTGTGCCACGTCCTTGCGGCTTGAGTTCATCAGCTCCAGCTCCACGGCATCCTGAATCTGTTCCACAGTCATCTGACTGTCCCCGCGCTGGGCGATATGGTCTGTTATCTGATAGAGCAGGCGGTCGTCCTCACCCTGTTCGGTATGAAGCATGGCTTTACGGATGGCAGCCATGATCTTCTGCTCATTGAATCCTACAATGCGCCCGTCGCGCTTAACTACAGTTTGAATCATATAGTTATTTACGATTTAGTTATTTACGATTTACTATTTTAACTTTTCTTACTAAACGCCAAAGCATACATTCTCATCTGCTTTACCATCGCCAGCAGTCCGTTGCTGCGCGTGGGCGAGAGGTGCTCCTTCAGTCCGATTTCGTCGATGAAGTAAAGCTCTGCGTCGAGGATCTCCTGTGGCGTATGGTCGCTCAGCACACGGATGAGCAAGCTCACGATGCCCTTCACGATCAGCGCATCGCTCTCAGCCTTGAAGTGGATAACCTTTCCTTCCACAAGATCTGCCACAAGCCATACACGACTCTGACATCCGTCAATCAGGTTCTGCTCCGTCTTGAATTTCTCCTCCAGCGGCTCCTGCTCGTTACCTAAGTCTATGAGCAACTGATACTTGTCCATCCAGTCATCGAAACCTGAAAACTCTTCAATAATCTCGTCTTGTATCTCGTTTATCGTCATCTTTGTCGTATTTTATTATTTTTCGGCTACAAAGATAACGAAAACCGAGTGAAATCCAAAATAATCTGCGAATTAAATTTCCTTAAAAATCCTGCCGATGCTACATCATCGCTTCTCCAAGTCTTGGGAGATGACCTGGAGGATGGCTTTACCTTCCTGGAAGAGACGGTCGGTGTCAGGGCCTTCCTTGGCGGTGAAGGTCTCTGAGTCGAGATCGAAGGCCATGAAGCCGGTGGAGTCGATCATAGTGACGCCATTGACGTAGGTGTGGAAGGCGAATGGACGAGTATAACTCTTGCTTAGGACGTCGCGGCTGAAGAGGAATTCCTCGTGGCGTAGCTGCAT
>JAEETB010000331.1 GCA_016286575.1 Prevotella sp. | reverse complement strand
TCCCAGAATGGTTGGCTGATTATATCAATCATTTGGAATACGTTCCAGAGGGGCAAGATCTGCCAACAGAACCTTCTGGTATTTATCGCTTTAAGTGGAATAACAGATTCTTTTATGAAGTCTATTCACCCTCGCAAACTGTGATGTATTCAGACTTGTATCTAGATGATGGCACGCCTGTACAGCTGGTAGAAAGCGACTATAAGTCATTGACAGACAATGCACGTGACTGGACTATTGTCTACCTCCTTCAGCCAAGCCACCAGCCTTCAAGGAATACTGTTTACCCTGTTGAGACACACGAATATGATTCGTTCTTTGAGACGACGATGTCAGCTCCTCGCTATTTCCGTTTTGATATGTATAAGATTGGGGAATACTTATACACCATAAACTCTGAAGAGCAACTTAAATCTGAGCTTAGCATTATAACCTGCTTGCATTGGCCACAAATCGATTTCAGTAAATATACCCTTGTTATCGGAAGAGTACCAGCCTATAGGCAGAAGACGTTAAGAAGACACGAAATCATTACGGACGGACAGGAATCGACCTTGCGTCTCTATTTCGAAAGAAAACTTCAAATGGGTGAATTTATGAGTGGAGACACTATAGAGTATCGTCCTTTCTGGGCACTTTATCCAAAGATGGAGGGAAAGAAGCTAAACATGGAGGTGATGATCAACAACCATAACAAAGAAAGTAATCCCCTCAAGGATGTCATCCTTCCCAGCCAACTGTTTCCTGAGTACTGGGACTGGGAGCCTACTCGTAAGTGGATAGGGTATATCAGTTCTGAGACATTTAACAAATATGCTCAAAATAAGTTTTGGGAGTTAACAGATTATGGTGAAATTCTTCCAGACGGTAGTGTATATGATTATTATGGAAGACTTCAAGGTGGAGGTAGCCCTGACTATGTCTTCAAAGGTGATCATGTCACAATAAATGGGTGGGATAGCTCAGCTTTTGAAAATTATCAGAAGGAAGTCATATTCAGTTATGATGAGAATACAAACAAGCTCCAGATAGCTAATGCTACATTCTATCTTCTATCAATCAATGAGGACGAAATGATATGGGTTCGTGAGGTGTACAATAGTATGTATAATGGGCAAAAGGGGGATACCTATTATTGGCTGCAAATCTTCAAGGCTTCAGAAATCCCACAATAAGTGTTAGTCTTCAGCATAAATACTCTGTTTTGTTAATTAATGATTGCTTGACGTTGCCCCCAAGCGAGATGCTTGGGGGCAAAGATGACGAATCATAAGTACTCTTTAGCCTGGCGCTTGCCTTGGAGGACAGCGAGGGCATTGAGGGCGAGGGCTTCCATTTCGTCTTCGCCTGGGAAACAGCGGACAGGGGCGAGGAAGCCAATGCGCTTGCGGAGGCGGCTGATGACATACTCTGAACGTGCCAAACCTCCTGTGAGCAAGATGGCATCGATGCTGCCAGAGAGGACAGCAGACTCAGCAGCGATGTTCTTCGCCACATGGTAGATCATCGCATCGAGAATCAATCGGGCATGCTCGTCGCCATAGTCCTCAATACGACGGATCACCTCGCGCACATCGTTCGTACCAAGATGGGCATTGAGTCCTGCCTTGCCAGCAATACGCTTCAGGAGTTGCTTCTCAGTATATTTGCCACTGAAACAGAGACGAATCAAGTCGGATGCTGGCAACGAACCAGCACGTTCAGGCGAGAACGGGCCTTCGCCATCGAGGGCATTATTGGCATCGACAGCGCGACCCTTCTCATGGGCAGCTACAGAAATGCCACCTCCCATGTGACAGATGATCAGATTCAGATCCTCATACTCCTTACCTATTTCAGCTGCATAGCGACGGGCGATGGCACGCTGATTCAAGGCATGCCAGATACAGATGCGGTTCATCAGGGGGGAACCAGAGATACGGGCATAGTCGTTGAGCTCGTCGACGACACCAGGATCAGCGATAAACGAGCGGCAACCCTTGATCTCATTAGCAATCTCGTAAGCGATGAGACAACCCAGGTTACAGGCATGATTATGCAGGGCGATACCACTATGGGTATCCTTCACCATCAGTTCGTTGATTTCATAAACACCACCTTCGAGAGGTTTCACCAGTCCACCACGCCCTATGACTGCATCAAACTCCACAGGGATACCTGCCTGTTGAAGCTCGTCGAGCACCAGTTGTCGACGGAAATCCTGTTGCTCAATCACATCATCGAAACCAGCCAGTTCCTCTGGGGTATGCACGATATTGCGGACAAGTACAGAGGTCTCGTCCTCGAAGACTGCCATCTTGGTGGAAGTGGAGCCTGGATTAATCACGAGAATCTTCATGATTTACGATTTTATATCGCGGCAAGCGCCAAGGAGTAATACTTCGATTCAGGACTGTCGGCCCGTGAGGGGAGCACACAACAGCACTGGGTGCCCTGCAGCACACCTGCCGTCTTGGCATAGCCGAAGAGAGTAATCGTCTTATAGAACACATTACCAGCCACAATATCAGGGAAAATCAGGGCATCGGCCTGTCCATCGATAACGGAGTGGATGCCTTTCTCTCGCAAGCTGACACTGTCGAGCGAGGTCTTCAGATCGAGGGGACCGTCAATGATACAGCGTCCGAACTTACCTGTCTGAGCCTCAGCGATGATCTCGAGGTAGTCGACGGTGTAGGGGAAGGTCTTGGCACTGACCTTCTCAGCACAATGGATGAGTGAGATACGAGGTTCCTCGATGCCAAGGGCGTGACAGACATAATTCATATAGTGAATCTGCTGACGGCGCTGAGCCTCTGTGGGCACAGGGATGACGGCGGCATCGGTAAAGAAGAGCACCTTCTCGTATCTGGGAATCTCGGCCATCGCCACATGGGTGAGCACATGGCCTGGACGCAAGATGCCGTTCTCCTTATCCAATATAGCACGAAGGATCACATCTGTGTTGATCAGTCCCTTCATCAGGATATCGGCCTCACCGTTCTTACACAGGGCAACGGCCCTACGGGCACACTCGTCTTTATCGTCACCATCGACGTAGATGGGTTCGATGAATCCCATCTCTTTACCTTTCTCCACAGCATAACGGGTGGAAGCATCATTGGCACAAACTACGGCTACACGCTTCTTGTCTCCCCGCTTCTGGAGGAAGACAATCATATCGTTCAGGGTCTTTATAGGCTGCATGGTCTTATAATTTTTTGGTTTTATGCTGCAAATATACAAATTATTTTGTATCTTTGCAAGCGGAAATGACTAAAAACAACAAATATGAAGAAAACTTTGCT
>JAEETB010000330.1 GCA_016286575.1 Prevotella sp. | reverse complement strand
AAGACCAGGGCGAGGACGAACATCGCGAATGTTGGGAAATAAAAACCCTCAGTGGCGACGAGATGGTTTGGACGGCCCTGCGCCAGAACACCGATGGCTCTACCTTCCAGCAGGATGTGAAGTGGAAGAAAATCGACCTCAATGTTGCCGAGAAGATTATAGGGAAGTGGATAATGACCGACAAGAATGGCCAGCCCATACCGACTAGCGAGAGACTCGTCTATACCTTTGTGTCCACCACCAAGGCTTTGGTGAGTGCATCACTCAACTCGCGTCCAGAAGTTGGTTCCCATTGGAGCGGCCAATTAGAAGCCGACGTCGCCATTAGCGGCAACAATGTGACCGTCAGCATGAACCTTGACGAGCATACGACCTCGGTTCACAATTACACTATTACCGCCATCGACGCCAACGAATTCACGGCAAGCGACATTGTTACTATCACGATTGACGGCAACGTTATTCTTACCGCTGAAAACTTATTCCGCTTCACGAAGGTCACCGCCGACTACTCCGCCGCCATCGTCGGCACATGGCAGGGGCGCTGTACAAGCGAGGGTTCTGTATTCGATGACGGACAGGAGCACCGCTGGCAGTATAAGGCCGATGGCACTTATGTATATTATGTGAAGGACGGCGACAACTGGGTACCAAGCGAAAACACGCTTAACGAGTACTTCGTTGACGGCACACTGCTCTGCACCCGTTGGATAGATCAGGGGCAGGAGAACCGCGAGTGGTGGGAAATCAACATCGACGGCGACAAGATGAACTGGACCGCCCTGCGCCAGAAAGAGGACGGCACCACCTTTACTGCCACCTTTGAGATGAAGAAAGTGGAATAAGAATAATGTAATAATGTAAAGATTGAAAGTATAACTTTATTAAATTGATATGAATATGAAAAAAATCATGAATTTGGTGCTTGCTGCCATCCTAATCTGCGGCGCAACGCTGCTCACAGCGTGTTTTGGCAGTAATGACAACCCCGTGGACAATGTGCCCAGCACACCCAGCACATCGGGCATCGCCATGATTGTGAAGAACGGACAGATTGACTACTTCCGCCAGATAGAGACGGCATTCCGTGGCATCTGTCAGGAGAAAGGCCTCGAGGCCTACTACTACTCCACGTCGTCAGAGACCGCCTACCAGGAGCAGGTGGATGCGGTGGCTGAGCTGCGTAATCTCAGCGGCACGAACCTGAAGGGCATCATCTTTTCGCCCAGCTACGGACCGAACGGCGAGAGTGCCGAGGCCGATGTGGCCGCACTGGCCAAGATACGCGGCATACCCGTCATCATCCTCGATTCACCCGTCAAAGCTACCAGTCTGCTGGCCTCATACCCCTACTTCGGTACCGACAACACCGCTGCCGGACAGGCGATGGCTGAGAAGGTGACGGCCGACAAGGTGGCTGTCTTCGCCACGACGAACAGTCCTGGCATTGAGCGCGCCGAGGCCTTCAAGAAGCTGAAGCCCAATGCCGTCATCTATGAAGTGGGCGACAAGGCAACCGAAGAGGTGAAGGCCGTACTGAATGAGTATAACGACTTCGTGTTCTTCAACGGCAACGCCCTCGTAGATGCCCTCCCCACACTGAAAGCCCCCGGCAAGCGCGTCTATACGTTTGATGTCTACGATGAGTTCCTCGACGAGCTGATTGCCTACAGTCCATACCTCAAGGGCGTCATGGCGCAGAACACGTTCAACATGGCCCGCAAGGCTGTGGAGGCTGTGCTCGCCAATACCAAGCAGGGTGAGATGGTGCCGACATTCTACATCACTGAAGATAATCTGAATGACCCTGCCGTAAAGCCCTTCCTCGAGTTCTATAACAAGCAGGCCCCTGCCGTCATCGAAGACCTCGCAGAAAGAATTCTTGGTAAGTGGATGCCTGTATATCTCGACGGGAATCCCGTGGTAACCGACCTAAAATCTGTTTATACCTTCGTCTCTGCGACCAAAGCATACATGAGCGTCTCAATCAATGCACAGCAAGGAGAGGAAATCGTGTGGAATAACCAGAAAGAACTTGATTTATCCATCAACGGCAACAAGATGACCCTCACCAACCACTCTGATGAGCATACCACAATGGTCGAAGAGTTTAATATCACCGCCATCGACGGCAGCGCGTTCACTGCAAACCACAAGATAACTGTGACGGTTGACGGCAGTGTGATGCTTCACAATGAAGGTACCATCCGCTTCGAAAAACTCACCCGCGATTACCGCGAGGCTGTCCTCGGCCTGTGGGAGTGTACGGAGTTGACGGGTATTGAGACCTATAACGATGCAAACGCACGGCTGGAGTTCTTTGCTGACGGCACGTACAAGTACTGGCGCAAGAACACCGCAGGTGAATGGGAAGCCGTCACCACCCGCGAGTTCCAGGACTACTTCGTCGACGGCACGCTACTGGTTACCCGTTGGAAGAACGTGGGCGAGGAAGAACTGCGCGAGTGGTGGGAGATCGCCTCGATCGCCGACGGTCAGATGACGTGGACGGCTCTCCGTGCGAACACCGACGGCTCCACCGCCCAGCAAGGCACGAAGTGGAAACGGATTGCGACTGAGTGAGTGCCCCCATGCTAAACTGTTAATCCTCGCCCATTCATGACAATGAGCGAGGATTTCCTATAAAGCAATTAAATAACCTACCCTTAACCGACGATAAGGATAGGTTATTTCTGAATAATGACGGGTTATTTTGTCCGAGGATACTGAAATTCCGCACCGCAGATGTGTGCGCCAAAGATGGGGAAAAACATCGGAACCAGAGGTTCATACATGTCTTTCGAGGCCTGTGTGAGCAGGATTTTGATACATTCTGTGCCTTTACCGAGGTTCGGCATAGCGGGCGCAGTCGCTGTACTAATTTCGTATTTCATTGTATATCAACTTTTTAGATAAATTAATGATGGCTGGGTGTGACAGTTACAATTGTGACAGTTAGTTTTTGAGGGGTGCCAACTCCCTGTATATTATATATAACTATCTATATATCAATTAGTTATAAAGTATTATAAGGTGTATTATAACCTCGATTTCTAATTGTCACAACTGTAACTGTCACGCTTTGATCTGTCTTTTCCTAATTTCGGTTGACAGTTTTTTGCTTATTTCCTGATGTGGTTGACAGTCGTTTTACTGGACAAGTTGGCAATCTTCCTGAAATCGTTGACAGCGTTCCTAATTTCGTTGACATTTTCCTGAAAGTGTTGACACTCGCTCAGGCGGAGCCATAAACCATGAAAAACACTGCAGTGGTTTGCCAAGCGGCTGGAGGC
>JAEETB010000329.1 GCA_016286575.1 Prevotella sp. | reverse complement strand
AAAGCTACCTTCCAAGGCTATCAGCCAGCTATCGACTATTGTAAGGAACACGGATATAAGTGGTATTAAACTATCGAATGATGAAACTGAAGAAACGAAAAATCAAGTATTCGGCAATATTCTTTCTTTGCTGGTTTGTCTTTCTGGTATTTCTGGTGGATGGAGTCCTGAAATTCCAAACACTGGTGGACTATTTCGGCTCTTATGCTTTGGTAGAAGTTACATTGCTGCTATTAGTCATTCTACCGACATGTGCAGTTTACAGATTTACCAAAGAATAAATAATGTCGTATGGAAAAGACTTCTTACTCTAGGACAGAAATCAGCAATGATGTGCTGATGCCAAAGGCGGAACAGCAAAACAATAGGTGCATGGAGCGCGAAGTATGGGTAGACTGGCTTCGGGTGCTGGCCTGCCTGTTAGTGATGGTAGTGCATAGTTCAGAACCATTCTACCTTGACGGCTACGACACACTGATACCGACCGATGCTGACCTGATATGGGCTTCGGCTATCGATTCTGCATCGAGGATGAGTGTACCTCTGTTTGTGATAGCCTCCTCTTATCTGCTCTTTCCTCTGCGCTATTCGTCAGGTGAGTTTTTCAAAAGGAGGACAGTACGGATTCTCATACCATTCGTCATCTGGTCGGTAGTATATGCTGTCAGTTATGGCGATCCTGTTGTAAACCTGTCGTCGCTGCTACTCAATTTCAACTTCACGGCATCACACCTTTGGTTTGTCTATATGCTGGCAGGTATTTACATCCTGATGCCGATGCTCTCACCGTGGGCCAAGGATGTCAGTAAGAAAGAACTTAAGGTGTACCTGGCAATATGGCTGCTGACCACCATTCTACCTCTGATTCGCGACATGATGACCTTAGGCAATGTAAGTTACATCATTGGCCCCACATTTATTCCCCGTCAGGCCGATTACCCGCTTTGGGGGGAATGTAGCTGGAATCCTAATGGTACCTTTTATTACATCAGCGGTTGCATCGGCTACCTCCTTGCAGGTCTTTACTTCCGCAGGTTTGTTGCCGATATGTGCAGGAAGAAAGTCCTCATTGTGTCTTTACCGCTATTGTTCATCGGATTTGCTATTATTGAAGGCGGCTTTGTGATGAAAGCGTTGTCGATGTCCAATGGAGTCTTCCCCATACACGGAAATTGGGCCAATACCATTTGGATGGAAACAACATGGCACAATGAATCGCTTGGTGTAGCACTCATGACTTTGGGTGCTGTCGCGTTGTTGAAAAAAATAAAGGCTGACGGCATGATATATCAGAGGCTGATAGTGCCGATATCAAAAGCCAGTTATGGCATGTACTTGATGCACCTGATGTTGCTTCCTGTGGTTTCCAACATTTTGCGTCAGGTATTAGGTATAGGTACTGACGGTCTGCTCGGCTTCATGAGCACACCAACCATCATTCTCGCAACAGCCGTCATCACGTTTGTACTGACTGCATTTGTGTCGGTCATCATTCAGCATATACCAAAGATCGGAAAATATATCGTCGGATAGTTGTGGTGTACTTGCTGGGAGTGGGAATATTAGAAATCGAAAAATAATAGAAAAATATGAAACTTTCAATGAAACAATTATTACTCACAGCTCTGCTGTTACAGTCGCTCAGCATTTGTGGGCAGGGATTCATGAACCCCGTACTTCCTGGCTTCCACGCCGATCCAAGCGTGTGCCGTGCAGGTGATGAATTCTATCTCGTCAACAGCACGTTCCAGTACTTCCCCGGAGTACCTGTATTCCACAGTAAAGATCTGGTGAACTGGGAACAAATAGGCAACTGCCTGACCAGACCAACGCAGGTAGACTTAAAAGGCACCGATGGCAACAGCGGCATCTATGCACCTACTATCCGATACAACAACGGGCGATTCTATATGGTGACAACGATCTTTCCATCGCGACGGCATTTCTATGTGTGGACAGACGACCCGTCTAAAGAATGGTCCGACCCCATATACATAGATTTCTCAATCGGCAGTTGCGACCCTACACTCTTCTGGGACGAAGGAAAGTGTTATTTCCTATGGAAAGCGGCAGCAGATGAAACACGTAGCGGAATCAAGCCTGGTGAAATCAATATCTGTGAAATAGACGTTAATACAGGTAAGCGTATAGGCGATGTTCATCATTTAGGAACGGGGCTCGGCGGACGCTATCCTGAAGGCCCGCACATCTACAAGAAAGACGGCTACTACTACATGATGCTTGCCGAAGGAGGCACGGAACATGGCCACCATGTCAACATCTTGCGTAGTAAATCGCTGTTCGGACCATACGAACCGAATCCCGCCAATCCCATTCTGACACACTTTAGCATGAAGATGCAGAACAGCCCGATACAGGGGCTTGGACATGCCGACTTGGTACAGGCTCCCGACTCGTCATGGTGGATGATCTGCCTGGGGTACAGGACAAGCGGCTATCTGCAGCATGTGATGGGACGTGAGACGATGCTGGCACCTGTCAGATGGGAAAAAGGCGGCTGGCCTGTGGTGAACGGGGACGGTACGCTCCAAACAGACATGAAATGTGAGACGTTGCCGCTGATACCAATGGCAAAAGGCCCTATATGCGAAGAATTCAACTACGTAACGCGCGAAGCGCCCAAAGACAGTTATCATTCGCTGGGATTGCCGATGGGTTGGATGAGTGTATGTAATCCTGACTACACTAACTATTCACTGACGGAGCGTAAAGGCTGGCTCCGCCTCCACCCCACAACAACTGACCTCAGCATGAAGGCTAATCCCACATTCATAGCCCGGCGCCAGACAGAACTGAACTTCACGGCCACGGCCTTGCTGGACCTCTCCCATCTGACCGAAGGCATGCAGACTGGCATCACAGCATACGCTGCTCCGTTGAACCACTATGATGTGGTGGCTGAGAAACGGAATGGCATCATTCATATCAAGTCAAATGTACGCTTAGGTCAGACTTGTCATAGCGAAAAGGCAGCCGAATTGAACGGAAACATGGTGTATCTGCGCATCGCGTCCGATAAGGATTTCTACTATATGCAGATGTCGTCTGACGGCATCAACTTCACGCAACTGGCAAAAATGGAATACCGTTTCCTCAGCACCGAAACCATTGGCGGCTTCACCGGAGTGATGCTTGGACTTTTTACGCAGTGCGACAATGACACGAATGGCTTTGTCGACATTGACTGGTTTGAATACCAGACTGGCAAACTCTGACGAATGATGCAACTTTTCATATCGTTCTAACGTCTAACAAATAGAAACTTTTAAAAGATAACGATTAT
>JAEETB010000042.1 GCA_016286575.1 Prevotella sp. | reverse complement strand
GACGGAAGGATTCGTAAATAAACTTAAGGCAGTGAAGAGGAGTATGTATGGAAGGGCTGGACTCGAATTACTGAAGAACAAACTTGTGTTAGAGCATATCCTCTTCAACTAAATTGCAGAAGAACCATTTCGGTTGACAGTTTTTTGCTTATTTCCTGATGTGGTTGACAGTCGTTTTACTGGACAAGTTGACAATCTTCCTGAAATCGTTGACAGCGTTCCTAATTTCGTTGACCGCTCGGCTTGCTGCTTGACTATGTCAAGAACGTTTTCAGTACGAACCAGCCCGCAGATGCCGGGAAGTAATCTTCGAGGCTCGAAAATTACGGCTTCGAGGCATCGGGAATACTGCTCGTAAAAAACGGCTGAATTCGTGCTGAAAATCGCCCCAAATCGATGGCGAAAATTTGGAACATTGCGAAAAATGTTGTACCTTTGCATTGTCAAAAGGAACGAACAGCGCGCGTCGTGAATAGTGACAATTAGCGGGACGTCGGCCACCCGATGTAGCTGGCCGCAAGCAAGTCTAATACCATGAAAAACATTTAAAAGTATGGCAAAGATTATCTATGAAGTGTACCAGAATCAGAACTCGTACTCTCAGGCTTTCGGTAAGTGGTACGGCCGAGTGAAGAACCTTGAGAGTCTGAACACCCGCAAGCTGGCAACCCACATCAGCGAGCACGGAAGTATCTACACCCCCGACGTCGTGTACGGTGTGCTGGAGAAGTTCCGCAGCTGCCTGATCGAGATGCTGCTCAACTCGAAGAAGGTGAAGATCGAGGGCCTCGGCACGTTCTACACCACGCTGGAGTGCAACAAGGGCGGTGCAGTGAGCAAGGACAAGTTCAACGTGAACTCTCACGTCAAGGGTCTGCACATCCGATTCCTCCCCGAACAGGAGCAGGAGAACAATATCTCCAGCCGTCAGTTCCTGAAGCAGGCCGAGTTCATCAACGTGGAGAGCCTCCTGAAGAGCGAAGACTCCGACAGCGGCAACGGTGGAAGCCAGCAGGGCGGCAACAGCGGCTCAGGCTCAGGCGAGAACAACGGGAATAGTGGTAACAGTGGTTCGCAGGCTGAGAGCGTAGACGCTCCTACCATCAGCGGTGAGACTCCGTTCGACAACACGACTCAGGTTACACTGAGCGGTCCTGAGGGCGCAGAGATCCGTTACACGGTAGATGGCAGCGCACCAACGGCAGAGAGTCAGCTCTACAGTGAGGCATTCACTCTGACTGATACCGTACTCGTGAAGGCAATCGCCATCAAGAATGGTGTATCCTCTGAGGTAGCAAGCAAGACCTTCACCAAGAACGGCAGCGGCGACAACGGCGGTGGCTTCGACACTGGTAGCTAATCAGAAAGGAGGTAGCGTATGACAAAAAAGGAAACGCTTAAGTGGACGCTGCAGATTCTCGCATCGATCATCTCAGCAGTGCTGACAGCTCTTGGAGCAACGAGTTGCATGGGGTATTAGTCCCCTGAATCTAAAGAAAGCCTCGATAGTTCATTCTATCGGGGCTTTTACGACATAGAAGGGGTTCAATAAACCTCGGCATTTTTGGGCAAATCTCAAAATGTTTTTATGGAAAATATGTAGAAATCTCAAAATTTTACACTATCCATATCCCCTATTGCTTCACCTTGATGTAGACGCCGTCGAAGGCGACGCCGGCGCCGAAGCAGTTGAGGGTTTCATACGGGGTGATCGTCTTCAGCACCACGAACTTCTTGAAGAAATGGGCACTGAAACCGTAGCCGCAGTCGTTGACGTTCTCATAAATGAAATAGTCGTGGGTGGCCTCGCCAAGGACCGCTGGACGGTCGGGGTCACTCCTTCCCTCAGCGATATTGTTGGGCACATTGCAAACCTCGAAATGCAGCTTGTACTTGCCTGCCCCACGGAAGTTCACGTGGCCGCCCATCATCGATTGGCAATTGGGATTCCAGATGGAATAGACATACTCGCGCCCGATGTTCTGAGGATCCTCGTAGTCGAGATAGTCAGTGACATCGATACGTCCGGTGAGGGCATCATCGTTCGTGGTGAAATTCTTCATCGGAAAGGATTTCTCAGTCCTCGGATTCGTCCAGGTGCCTTCTGCGATATAGGGTTCCTCGTTTTCTTCCTCCACAATCCTGAAATACATCGTTCCCGTGATGGTACCGTCGCTTTGGTATTCTTTCAGGTAATACCAGCCATCATCATTCGTTGGTGCGCCGACAACCAATATGGGTGCTGGGTTCTTCGCCTTGGGATAATAGATCTCGCCCACGGCAATCTCTTCACCATTCACAGCGAACTTCAACCTGACGGGAATCTTATCACCCAATGTCCCCTCGAAACTATACTCTCCCAACACATCTGCCTGTGCCGTCAATGTCAGCATCAGGGAGAAAAACAACAAGGCCATCTTGCCCAGCATGGTTTGAATCCTAACTTTTGTCATAAACAATCCTAAATAATTGGTGCAAAGATACAAATAATCGTGGAATAATTACTACCTTTGCCATCAAAAATTGAATATGAGACAGGAAATTGATCCCAACGAGACCAAAAGGGCCATCCCGTTCAAGCTGTGGACGAAGTCGTCCATGCCGATGGTGACGCTCACGAAGACCTTCGACGTGACGAGACTCTGTAAGGTGAGCCGTCGGCGCGGCATGAAGTTCAACATGCTGCTGTGCTGGTGCATCGGCAAGGCGGCATCGGGGATAGAGGAGTTCTACATGCTGCCCCAAAGGCTACAGACGGGCAACGGTACGGAATGGAAGCTGTACAAATATGACCGTATGGCCATCAACATGATTGTGGATAACGTGAAGGGCGGACTCAGTTTCTGCGACGTTGCCGTCAGCGATGACCTGGAGGCGTTCAATGCCAATTACCTGCATCTGACGGAGACCATCAGACAGAGCTGTCAAGACATCTTAGACGATGGGGCCGTGATTGTCGGCACGTCGGCAGTGACGGGCACGGAACTCGATAGCATCGTCAACCAGTACAGCGGCATCTACACCAATCCCTTCGTGGCATGGGGCCGCTATCGCAAGGGCTGGCTGAAGACCACGCTGCCCATCTCCTTCCAGTTCCATCACGCGCAGATGGACGGCTCGCACGCTGCCCGATTCCTGGAGGCGCTGCAAAAGACCATCAATACTCTATAAAACAAACCCGGCTGGATATGAAAAAGGTCATCGTAGCAATAGACTCATTCAAGGGCTGTCTCGCGTCAGGTGAGGCCAATCAGGCGGCGGCAGCAGGTGTCAGGAGCGTGTACCCTGATGCGGAGATCAGACAGGTGACCGTCAGCGACGGCGGTGAGGGATTCATGGAAGCCTTCCATGCGGCCATCGGCGGTGAGTTGGTGGCGTTGACGGTGAGAGACCCGCTGATGCGACTTGTCTCTGCCCGCTACCTGTTGAAAAACCAGACGGCCGTCGTGGAGATGGCAGAAGCCAGCGGACTGACCCTCTTGACTCGTGAGGAGCGCAACCCGATGGTGGCCACCAGCTACGGCACGGGCCAGTTGGTGGCTGATGCTGTCAAGAAAGGAGCCAGACACGTCATCGTGGGTCTCGGCGGCAGCGCTATCAGCGATGCAGGAAAGGGGATGCTCAAGGCTCTGATAGACATCTTCAATCCCAACGGGGGATGGGACGGTATCGAGGCTTTGCACGATGTGCGCTTCACGATTGCATCAGATGTGGAAAATCCGCTCTGTGGCGAGAATGGCGCCGCCCATGTGTTCGCCCCACAGAAAGGGGCTACACCCGAGATGGTCATTCAGCTGGACAAACAAGCCCAACGGTTCGCAGAGATCTCTGCCCGCCACTTCGGCTACGACCGTTCGACGATGAAGGGAGCGGGTGCCGCCGGCGGACTCGGCTATGCGTTCCTACAGTATCTCGATGCCGACTGCAAGCCGGGCATAGAGCTGCTGCTCGAGACGATCCGTTTCGATGAACTTGTGGCAGGCGCCGACCTCGTTATCACTGGTGAGGGTTCTGCCGACCGTCAGACGCTGATGGGCAAGCTGCCGATGGGTATCCTGCAGCACTCAGGCGATGCGCCAGTCTGTCTGATTGCAGGCAGAATCAGCGACCGCGACCAACTGTTGCAGGCAGGTTTCACTTATGTGGAATGCATCAACCCTCCCGGCATCGCACTCGAAGAAGCGATGAAGAAGGAGGTGGCGCAAGAGAATATCAGCCGAACAATCCGGTCAGTTATTCAAATACTCTGATTTTTCCTGCTTCAGGCTGTCGATCTTGAACGTATCGCCGTCCTTTACCAGCGTCAGAAGCACGTCGTATTCATAGTTGTCGTACTTGTTCTCAACGAGTACATGGTTGCCGTCGCGAGCGGTTATCTGGCGTGACATCAACTGAGCGACATCACCGCCACCCTCATAGAAGAACTTCCAGGTTGCCAGACACTCACCTTCGCAATCAAATTCGTAGGCATCAGCCAGATACTGCAGGAGAGCTGGGGTAATGTGCTGTTTCGGATAGTCATAATTGAGGACATCCTCCCCCACCCACTCTTTGTAGAATTTCTCCACGAAAGCCTGAGCAGCTGCAGTATCCTGCGTATCCTGCACCTGAGCGATGGATGCCACAGTATCCTGTTTCTGCTCGAGAATTTGCGTCGTATCACGCTCCATGCCGGGGCCATCGAGGATCTGGCCTCTGATGAACTTACAACTCACGAACCCTGCCGCAACAAGCACGACTACAACCACTATAAAAATTGACATCTTCTTCATATATCTGTGTTGTCTATACGATTTTAAAACGGACGCGGAAGGAGCGCTCGTGTTCGTCCCAGTTGGTGCCAAGCATCTCGAAGCGGCCTATCTGGGAGGTGGAGCGCACATGCTTGCCGATACAGGGGCAGACATCGTAGTCGCCGATGCGCACCAGACGGATGGTGTCGGAAACGTCATCAGGCAGACGGTCGGCATCGATGCCCTCAGGCAGATTGTCGCGCGTAACAAACTCGAAGGTAACGGGTAGATCCTCATCGATGAGTTCGTTCATGCGGCGTTCGATTTCCTTCTCTTCCTGTCGCGTCGGCTTGTGGTCGAGATAGAAGCTCATCTTGCTCTTCTTGCGCTCGACATGAGCGTTGTATGAGCGCTCGCAGCCGAAGATGCGGATCATCGTCTGGTTGAGCAGATGCTCTGCGGTATGCGCAGGCGGGAACTCCTCTTTGTTGTGATCGTTCAGGATATAATCTGCCATAGTCTGTCAGGCTTTGAATTTGAGGACGACGGCTCCGAGGGGCTCCACGTCGACGGAGACGTAGCAGTCGCGACGCATCTGGCGCTTGATCTCCTTGCCCGTGAGCAGGTCGACGGCAGTGACGTTCTTGCGCTCGTGGAGCTTCAGATAGTCGAAGGCGTGGGCAGGGATCGTCACATCCATCGTGGTCGGCAACTCGCTGAAGTTGGCTACCACGAGCAATGCTTCGGAGCCAGCCTTGCGCAGGAAGGCGTACTGCTGGTGGGTGTCGTCGTTGACATACATGAGGTCGAAGGAGACTCCCTCCAAAACGGCTTTCTCTGTCGTTGCAATTGCTATGATTTTATCATACATTTCCTTGAGCGATTTCTCATCCTTCGTGAGCTTGCGGGTGGCCGCACGGACAAGGGTCGGAACGCTCCAGTAGTCGAAGATCGTGGTACGTCCGTCGTGTCCGCTGAAACCCTCGCGATCCATTCCCTGCTCACCATACTCCTGACCAGCGTAGATCATGAGCGGATTCTGCTGGAGAAGGGCTGAGACGGCGAGTGCAGGCACACCCTTGCGGGCGTTACCAGCGAAGAAGGAGCTGGCAATGCGCTGCTCGTCGTGGTTCTCGAGGAAGTAGAGCATGTGGTCGCGGATATCGTCGGTCTGCTGCCAGGCGCCCGTGATGGCGTGGGTCGACTGGTTGCCTCTCATCACCTCGCGCAGGGTGTCGTACATGCCGACCTTGTCGTAGAGGTAATCGAAGCCTGCAGCCAGGTAGTTACGGTACTCTGCGGGGTTATAGACCTCGCCGATGAAGATGATGTCGGGGTGGACATACTTCACCTTGTCTGTGGCCCAGTGCCAGAACTCGGCGGGCACCATCTCAGCCATATCGCAGCGGAAGCCGTCGACACCCTTGCGGGCCCAGAAGAGCAGGATATCGGTCATCTTGCCCCAGGTATCGGGAATCGGATTGAAGTGCCCCACGCGACCAGCATAATAGTCGAGACCATAATTGAGCTTGACGGTCTCGTACCAGTCGTTCATGCCTGGCGCATTGTGGAAACAGTCGTTACCCGTCGCCTTGGCCGGCTCTTCGAGATAAGGTTCCCTCTCACCATGATAGAGGTCGAAATAGGGGGTGAAGCGCTGACCCGGACAATAGTAGAAATTGTTCTGCGGAGAGAAGCCCTGAGAGGGATCGTCATCCTGACCAAGATCTTTTACACCGGCTGGCTTGCAGATGGAGTGATATTGGCGGGCTACATGGTTGGGTACGAAGTCGATGATGACCTTCATGCCAGCCTTGTGGGTGCGCTCGATGAGGGCCTCGAACTCCTGCATGCGCTTGTTGACATCGACAGCAAGATCGGGGTCGACATCGTAGTAGTCGGTGATGGCGTAAGGGGATCCTGCCCTACCCTTCACCACTGCGGGATGGTTCTTGGGAATGCCATAGGCTGAATAATCGGTCTGGGTAGCATGACGGATGATACCTGTGTACCAAATATGGGTCACACCCATCTCCTTGATATGTTTCAGGGCTGTGGGTGTGAAGTCGTTCATCTTACCACATCCGTTCTCTTCAATGGTGCCATTTTCTTTCCTCGTCGTATTCTTATTTCCATACAGACGAGTGAAAATCTGATAGACAATAGCTTTTTGTTTCATTTGGGGTTTCTGTTATTGGGTTTTAAAATTGGCACGGGTTACACGGATTTACACGGTTTTATATTTTTAGCCGTGACTCTCGGAGAGAGCCGTGTAATCCGTGCCTGAGAAATTACTCTATACCGTGAGCAGAGACTTCCTTGTTGATCTTGACAATCATTCCCTGGAGGGCTTTGCCAGGACCACACTCAGTGAAGTCGTCAGCACCGTCGGCAATCATATTCTGCACGCTCTGAGTCCAGCGTACTGAGCTGGTAAGCTGCGCGATGAGGTTAGCCTTGATCTCTGCGGGATCGGTATGAGGCTTAGCGTCAACATTCTGATATACAGGGCATTTCGGGGTCTTGATCTCAGTGGCCTCGATAGCTGCCTGGAGTTCGTCCTTAGCAGGCTGCATGAGCGGAGAATGGAAGGCACCACCCACCTTGAGCACAAGGGCACGCTTGGCACCAGCAGCCTTCAGCTGCTCGCAAGCCTCCTCGATAGCCTCTACGTTACCAGAGATCACGAGCTGACCAGGGCAGTTATAGTTGGCAGGAACGACGACACCCTTGCCCATCTTGCTGACCTCAGCACATACCTCCTCGACCTTCTCATCGGGGAGAGCGATGATGGCTGCCATCGTTGAGGGCTGAGCCTCACAGGCTTTCTGCATGGCCATCGCACGGGCATAGACAAGCTTCAGACCATCCTCGAAACTGAGTGCGCCAGCTGCGGTAAGCGCAGAGAACTCACCCAGAGAGTGACCAGCAGTCATCTTGGGATCGAAGGCCTCACCCATGCAAAGGGCTGAGATCACGCTGTGGAGGAAAACGGCTGGCTGAGTGACCTTCGTCTGCTTCAGCTCCTCGTCGGTACCATCGAACATGATATCGGTGATACGATAGCCAAGAATATCATTAGCTTTCTCAAAAAGTTCTTTTGCCATAGGATTGGTTTCGTAAAGTTCTTTACCCATTCCTACAAACTGCGCTCCCTGTCCGGGAAATACAAATGCTTTCATCATGATGATTTACTATTTACAAATTTACAAATTACTAATTGACCTATTAAAATATAACTTTTCAGTTCTTTTCCTCTTTTCGGGATGCAAAATTACGACATTTTTCTGAAAAAACACACCTCGAATGACATTTTTTTAGCCAAAGAAGGCTGAATATCGAAAAAAATGAGTAAGTTTGCACCACAGAACAGAGATGAGAGTGAGAAAATGAAACTAATAGTCATGACCAAACCCACCTTCTTCGTTGAAGAAGACAAGATTCTTGCAAACCTTTTCGAGGAAGGTCTGGAGAATCTGCACCTGTATAAGCCAGGAGCAGCACCGATGTTCTCAGAAAGACTGCTGACACTGCTGGGTGACGACTATCACAGTAAGATCATCGTACACGGACACTTCTATCTGAAAGATGAGTACAGGCTGAAAGGCATACACATCGACGACGCGTTCACAGAACCCCCTACGGGCTATAAAGGGAACCTGTCGCGTACTTGTCACGCCATCAGCGAGCTGAAGGAGGCCAAGCGCCACTCGAACTATGTGTTCCTGCACTCTATCTATGACAGTCAGACGAATCCCGACGAGAAGCAGTCGTTCAGCCGCGAAGAGCTGATGGAGGCCTCGCGCCAAGGACTGATCGACAAGAAGGTGTTCGCCCTGGGCGGCATGAACCTCGACAACGTGAGGGAGGCCAAGGATCTGGGATTCGGAGGTATCGTGATTTGCGGCGACCTGTGGAACCGTTTCAACATCCACAACGAGATCGACTACAAGGAACTGCTGCTGCACTTCGAGAAGCTGCGCAAGACCATCGAATGAGACAGGGGCGCTATAAGAACTGAAAGTATGATTATAAACATCAATAACAATGTCAGACAATAACTCTTACATGGTATTTTCGGGTACTGCTACCAAGTACCTCGCAGAGAAAATCTGCCAAAGCCTGGGCTGCCCATTAGGACAGCTGCTCATCACCAAGTTCTCTGACGGAGAGTTTGCCGTCAGCTACGAAGAGAGCATCCGTGGGCGCGACGTCTTCCTCGTTCAGAGCACATTCCCCAACAGCGACAACCTGATGGAGCTGCTGCTGATGATCGATGCTGCCAAGCGTGCCTCAGCCCGTACCATCAACGCCGTGATCCCCTACTTCGGATGGGCACGACAGGACCGTAAGGACAAGCCCCGTGTGAGCATAGGTGCCAAGCTCGTTGCCGACTTGCTGAGTGTGGCTGGCGTGAACAGAGTGATCACGATGGACCTGCACGCTGACCAGATACAGGGATTCTTCGATGTGCCTGTAGACCATCTCTACGCATCGGGCGTCATCATCCCCTACCTCCAGAGCCTGCACCTCGACGACCTCGTCATCGCATCGCCCGATGTGGGTGGTTCGAAGCGTGCCAACACCTACGCCAAGTATCTGAACTGTCCGCTCGTGCTCTGCAACAAGACGCGTGCCAGAGCCAACGTGGTGGCCTCGATGCAGATTATCGGTGAGGTGGAAGGCAAGAACGTGGTCATCGTCGACGATATGGTAGACACAGCTGGTACCATCACGAAGGCTGCCGACCTGATGAAGGAGCATGGAGCCAAGACGGTGCGTGCTTGTGCTTCGCACTGTGTGATGAGTGGTCCTGCCAGCGATCGTGTACAGGAATCTGCGCTCGAGGAGATTATCTTCACTGACTCTATCCCCTACACCCAGCGCTGTGCGAAGGTAAAGCAGCTGAGTGTGGCAGATATGTTTGCTGAGTCTATCCGTCGCGTGATTGACAACAAGAGCATCAGCGACCTCTATATTATATAATGTGGAATGAGGAATGTGGAATGTGGAATGTGGAGAGCTTTTCGAAACTTTTCACTTCTCACGGCTCTGGTTACCTCCTGCCAGTCTGATCGTTATCAGATAGACGGATTCGCACGCCAGCTGGAACAGGGCGATACCATCTGCATTGTTCTGGAGAATGAACCAGAAAGGCTGCTGGGGATGGCTATCGTGGACCAAGGGAAGTTCTACGTGACAGGCACCACAGAGACCAGCCGCTTCTGCAAGGCTTACCTGAAAAGGATGAAGGATTGCAACGTGAGTTTTATGCTGGAGCCAGGCACCATCGCCCTGGAGATGAACCTGCCGCCCAAGCCTTCGAGGGTATCAGGCACCAGACTGAACAACCAATGGCAGCAGTTGAACGACTCGGTACAACGCATGGGCTCAGAGCTCATCAAGCTGGCGACGACCAAAACGCGCTGTGACGATGCGACGCATCGCACCAAGCTGCAAGCCATCGACAGTCTGCACAGAAGGATGTCGGCATGTATCGAGAACACTGCGCGAAGAAACGCTGACAACCCGTTAGGACAATACATCGAAGAGAATTACAAAGCGCCCGAGTTCGAATGAACCCGGGCGCTTCACTTATTCATATCTGTCTCACAGACAACCGATTATCCGTGGAATGCAGGCAGCTCGAACCACTTCACGTAGCAGAAGTCCTGACGGTGAGGCAGGTTCTTGTTCTTAGGATACATACGGATGGCGCTCTTGTACTGACCGAAGTGGCGGGGAGCCAACTCAGCCTCGAAGGTGTAGTTGTTGCCCTCGTGGCCTGTCATCTTCAGAGGCTCTACAGAGAATACCTTCTCATCGCCGTTCTTGTCGAGCAGAACGTTAACCTTCTCCAGACCTACTGCATCATCGAGACCCTGCTCGTTGACAACGAACTTCAGCGTGTACTTCTGACCAGCTTCGGCACCGTTAGAGGGGAAGTTCCACTCAGATGATACGACGTTGATAGCATCCCAACGCTCAACAACGGTCTCCTTCCACTGAGCCAGATCCTTAGCCAGACGGTTGTCATTCTTAGAGAGTTCCTTGAAGCGCTTAGCCTCCTTCTCATAGAACTTAGAATAGTAATCGTCGAGCTGACGCTTCATGGTATAGTGAGGAGCAATCTGGGCGATAGAGTTCTTGATGACTTTGCACCAACCCTTAGAAACACCCTTCTTATCCTTATTGTAGTAGAGAGGAATGATCTCGTTCTCGAGCAGGCCGTAGATGGTAGCTGCGTCGAGCTGATCCTGATAGCCCTGATTCTGGTAGGTACGCTTCTCGGTGAGTGCCCATCCTGCACCCTCACGATAGCCCTCGAGCCACCAGCCGTCCTTCACACTGAGGTTTACAACACCGTTCATCTCGGCCTTCTCACCAGATGTACCTGATGCCTCGAGAGGACGTGTAGGTGTGTTCATCCAGATATCAACACCTGATACAAGACGACGAGCCAGCAGGAAGTCGTAGTCCTCGAGGAAGATGATCTTGCCCAGGAACTCAGGACGCTGTGAAATCTCGTAGATCTTCTTGATGAGACCCTGACCAGCACCATCAGCGGGGTGAGCCTTACCAGCAAAGAGGAACATCACAGGACGATCGGGATTGTTCACAATCTTAGAAAGACGATCCAGATCGGTAAACAGCAGATGAGCACGCTTATAGGTAGCGAAACGACGGCAGAAGCCGATGATCAACCTGTTGGAATCCATAGACTCCAGCAGAGATACAACGCGTGAGGGATCACCCTGATTCTTCAGCCAAGTATCACGGAACTGATTCTTGATGTAGTAGATCAGGTTCTGCTTCATATCCAGACGTGTAGCCCAAAACTCATCATCGGGACAGTTGTAGATGCCCTCCCAGAGCTTTTCATTAGACTGATCACTGACAAACTTAGGATCGAGATACTTCTCATAGATCCTCGTCAGCCAGCCTGTAGCCACCCATGTGGGGAAGTGAACACCGTTGGTAACGTAGCCCACGTGGTTCTCCTCAGGATAGTAGCCTTTCCAGATGGGGGCAAACATCTTCTGAGATACCCATCCGTGCAGCATGGATACACCATTGACCTCCTGGCAGGTGTTGCAAGCGAAGGTAGACATACAGAACTTCTCACCGTGATCGTCGGGATTGGTACGACCCATGCCGATGAACTCATCCCAAGAGATACCGAGCTTGGCAGGATAACCACCCATGTACTTACCAAACAGACCCTCGTCGAAGTAGTCGTGACCAGCGGGCACTGGGGTGTGAACAGTATAGAGTGAAGAAGCACGAACGAGCTCCATAGCCTGGTTGAAGGTAAGACCCTCATCGATATAATCGCACAGACGCTGCAGGTTACAGAGTGCTGCGTGACCCTCGTTGCAGTGATAGATATCCTTCTTGATACCCAGTTTCTTCAGCAACAGGATACCACCGATACCGAGCAGGATCTCCTGCTTCAGACGGTTCTCCCAGTCACCACCATAAAGGGCGTGGGTGATAGGCTTGTCGAACTCTGAGTTCATGTCGTTGTCAGTATCAAGCAGATACAGCTTTACACGACCAACGTTTACACGCCATACGTAAGCGTGAACCTGATAGTTGTTGTAAGGTACATCGATAACCAGAGGATTGCCATCCTTGTCGAGCTGACGCTCGATGGGCAGTGAACCGAAGTTCTGAGTCTCGTAGTTGGCAATCTGCTGGCCGTCCATAGAGAGGCTCTGCTTGAAATAACCAAAACGATAGAGGAAACCAACGGCGCACATGTCGACGTTAGAATCGGAAGCCTCCTTCACATAGTCACCAGCCAACATACCCAGACCACCAGAGTAGATCTTCAGGGCTGAGTGCATACCGTACTCCATACAGAAGTAAGCAACAGAGGGGCGCTTTGTATCGGGCTTCACGTCCATATATTTGCGGAACTTCTCATAGACATCCTTGATGCGCTTCATCAGGGCCTTATCCTTCAGGATGGCCTCCTTGCGCTCAAAGCTGAGACGCTCCAACAGCATCACGGGATTGTGTCTCACGTCGTGATAGATATCGACATCGAGCTCACGGAACAAGTCGCGTGCCTCGTGGTTCCACACCCACCACATGTTGTGGGCAATCTCGTCCAAACACTTCAATTCCTCTGGCAAGGTGGCTCTGACGGTCAACACCTTCCATGCGGGATCGTTTGCGTAATCTGCTTTAATCTTCATAATTTTTCAATGTTATTATGTGAATTTTATTTATTTACTGGATTCCTTACGGGCTTCAGCCTTGCTGAGCGCAATATCGTAAGCCTCGTAATAATACTTGATGAACTCACTCCAGAGCGCCTTCTTCGACAGAGCATCGGCATTCTTGCGACATGTATCGACCTCCTTCTTTGTCATCGTAGAGAAAGCAGCAACCGTATCCTTGATATTATCGGCTACCTCTGAGTAGTTGTAATCCGTACGATGGATCACCTTTACGCCGTCTTTGAGCTCGCCATCATGACCGAAGACAGAATTAGCCCAAAGGCCGAAACCTGCGAGGTCGGTAGTGATACAAGGCACCTTAAATGCCACAGCCTCCAGCGGCGTATAGCCCCAAGGCTCATAGTATGACGGGTAGATACAGAGATCGTTACCCAGCACGATGTCGTAATATGGCAGGTTGACAATACCGTCTTTGCCATCGAGGTAGCAAGGCAGGAAGATTACCTTCACATTTTCCTCCTTACGGTTGTGCATATCGTAGTATTTCAGCATGCCAAGCACGTTGTCGTGGCTCATGTTGTGGAGCCAGTGGGTCACCTGTGGCACGTCGAGTGGCGTATCGTATTTCTTGCCTTCCTCCAGACGAGCCTGCAGATCCTTGCGGGGCTCCCCTACCCAACCTGGTACCTCGATAAAAGCCACCACCTTCTTCTTCAGTTCGCGATCGCGGAGCAGACGGTTCATGGCCTCCACAAACACGTCGATACCCTTATTGCGGAACTCGTAACGGCCTGAAGTGGAAATGAGCAATGTATCGTCGTCAAGATCCTCACCCAACAAGGCGTTGGCGATATCAAGCATCTTGCGACGGGCTGCCTTGCGCTTGCGACTGAAAGTCTGGGCACTGGGCACAAAACTATTATCAAATCCATTGGGCAAAACGACATCGACAGGCTTATCGAGCAGCTCAACACACTCCTTAGCTGTAATGTCACTCACCGTAGTGAAGCAGTCAACATAGTGAGCCGTCTGCTTCTCGATAGAATGCTTCGACTGCATATTGAGCTCGCCAGCCATCTGGTCGCCATTATAAGCGAAGAGATAATCATAGAGAGGCTTCATATTGCCAGCAATCGAACGGCCGATGCTCGTAGCATGAGTGGTAAAGACGGTACCGATCTGGGGCAGCTTCTTGTTGATATACAAGGCACCAAGACCGCACATCCACTCATTAGCATGATAAATCACCTTCTGACTGCTGTTCAGATAATGGTTGTAGAAACTCTCAACCACCAAGGCAGCCGCATATGAGAACATAGAAGCTTCGTCGTAATCGCCATAAGCATGCAAAGAGTCTACGCCATAGTTCTCCCACAGCCAACCATATATTTCATTCTTCTTTTCGAAGAACGGATTAAAATCCACCAGAATTGCGAGAGGTTCACCTGGAATGGTCCAGCGACCTACCCTTAACTTGAGCCCCTGCTCCTGTACTTCGCACTGCCATTCAGCAAAGAGGGTCTTATCCTCCTTGAAATACGGGCTCTCGTGCTCTTTCCAAAAATCAGGACCGATAAAAACTATCTTGTCCTGAAGTGCCTCCTGTAGGGTCTTGGCACGTGTCGAAAGGACTGTATAGATTCCCCCTACTTTGTTGCAGACTTCCCAACTTGACTCGAAGATGTAGTCTGGCATTAACTGCTTTTTTGCCATCTTTTCAATTATAATTGGCTGCAAAGATACTTAAATTTTTCTAAAATCAGAACCTTTTACCTAATTTTTTTAATCATTTGGAGGAAAAAATGATATAGATTAGTAACTTTGTCAGCAAATAAGAAAAAGCATTGAATATGAAGAAGTTATTTATTGTGGAATTTCTCTGCATGGTGACCCTTCCGCTATTTGCACAGACACCATGTGATGATTTTCGCGCGTACCTTTTTAATAATGAATATGGCGTATTTCTTAAAATCGACCTCTGCGACGAGAGTATCACGATACCAGGTCAAGACTTCTACGGATCGCTTCCAGGCTATATGGGCAAGAAGGTCAACAATTTCATCTGGCTCATCACCAGTGCAGAAGTCAAAGAGAAGAAAGCCAAACTGACGATGATCAACGAATTCGGCAGCGAAGACCTCATTGCCTCACTGGTACGTGAGAACGATTCGCTCTATGTTTTCCGCCAGGAGGAAGGTAGTCAACTGAAACTGTCGCAGAATGGGAAATGGCAGAAGATGCCGAAAAAGATGGAATTTATACGACAAAATCAATAATTTCCATCAAACCCGAATATATCATCTTCCTCAGGTTCTTTCACCAAATCGTCTTTAGGTTTGGCTTCTTTATCATCTAACGGAGTACCATAACGCTCATCATACATAGAGGGAGATTCTTTTTCCTCTTTTTCCGTTACACCCTTCACGAATTCTATCTCCTGGATGGTATCATCCTTCGGGAAATCGCTGCCTTTCTGTCCATTACATGAAAAGAATACAGCCACACTTATCAGACAGATCCAGATGCGTTTCATATATCTGTTATACCCAAACGAGTCATCTAGATCTATCCATTTTTCTTATTCCAATAAATAAATCCACCAATAACCACCAACGCTACCACTGCAATAATATCAAGGATTCCCATATATAAAATATTTTACTATTTAAACATTATATTTCTTTATCTCATACCTTTATTTCACAAAGGTACATATTCTAGAGAAAACAGCCAAGGATTTATACAGATTTAACGGTAAAATGATCATTAAGTAGGATAATAGGAATATATAAAAAAGAAGCCCTGGGTCATTGATGACTCAGGGCTCTTCTTTAAAAAAGATGGCGGCTTCCTACTCTCCCGCATTGCATTGCAGTACCATCGGCGCAGGCGGGCTTAACTTCTCTGTTCGGAATGGGAAGAGGTGGGACCCCGCTGCAATAACCACCTGATAGAATTTACGATTTACGGATTTACCATTTACGATCTATCCGCAAACGTGTGGGTATTGACTATCTTCACACAAGACATGAAGCTTGACTCCGTCTTCACAGACTTCA
Source organism: Prevotella sp. (assembly GCA_016286575.1). GTDB lineage: Bacteria > Bacteroidota > Bacteroidia > Bacteroidales > Bacteroidaceae > Prevotella. The sequence goes on along the minus strand of JAEETB010000042.1, from coordinate 322 downwards.
TTACATCTGATAATATCAGCATGGCGAAAGTATTCGGGCAATTAGTAGTGCTCGGCTTTGACGTCACCGTCTTTACACCTGCACCCTATCAACGTCATCGTCTATGACGACCCTTTGGTGGAGTCCTCATCTTGCGGCTGGCTTCGCACTTAGATGCTTTCAGCGCTTATCCAATCCAGACGCGGATACCCGGCAGTGCACCTGGCGGTACAACCGGTAAACCGGAGGTCTGTCCAACACGGTCCTCTCGTACTAGTGTCAGCACCACGCAAGACTCCTGCGCCCACGATAGATAGAGACCGAACTGTCTCACGACGTTCTG
>JAEETB010000328.1 GCA_016286575.1 Prevotella sp. | reverse complement strand
CCAACCCACATGCTGGTCTATGGTCCTGGCGGCTATCGCTTCAGTGACTTCATGCGCATCGGATTGCTGATGAACTTCATTATCCTCTTCGCGAATATTTTCATTGTGAATATCATCTATCCATTAACCCCGTTAAACCCATAACATCATGAATATCGAAATTAAAGAACAAAACGGCACTTACGTTGTCTATCTGTCCGGATGGCTCGACACCAACGAAGCCTCCAAGTTCCTGGAAGAGACCAAGCCATTAGAGGCCAACATCGACAAGAACATCATTATCGATTGTAAAGAACTGGAATACATGTGTAGTCTGGCTCTTCGAGGTTTGCTGAAACTGAAGAAAGAGAGTGCTGCCAAAGGCGGCAGCCTTGTCCTGAGAAACGTCGCTGGTGAGGTTCAAAAGATTCTTACACTGACAGGATTTATCAAACTGTTTGACATCATTTAAGTAGGATGAAAAAGCTGATTTTAATGACTATGGCATTAATAGCCAGTACAGCGGTCTCTGCACAGGGACTGCAGTATCCGAAGACCGCGAAAGGCAACACCGTCGACAACTATTTCGGCGTGAAAGTGGCCGATCCCTATCGTTGGCTCGAGAACGACACCAGCGCTCAGACTGCTGCGTGGGTGGAGGCAGAGAACCAAGTGACCAACGCCTATCTGCAGAAAATCCCCTTCAGGGACAAACTACTGAACCGTCTGACAGAACTGGCCAACTACGAGAAAATCTCAGCCCCTCGCAAGCGTAGTGGCAAGTGGTATTTCTACAAGAACAACGGTCTGCAGAACCAGAGCGTCATGTACGTAATGGACGAATTGGGCAGTGCGCCTCGTGTGTTCCTCGACCCCAACAAACTGAGTGATGACGGTACAGTGGCACTGAAGGGAGTATACTTCTCACACAACGGCAAGTACGCTGCCTACACCATCTCGCGTAGCGGCAGTGACTGGGAGGAGATCTTCGTCATCGACCTCAAGACAGGCCAGCTGACAGAGGACCATATCGAGTGGGCGAAGTTCACTGGTGCAGCCTGGAAGGGCGACGGCTTCTATTACAGTGCCTACGACGCACCTGTAAAGGGCAAAGAGTTTTCGAACATGAACTCTGGCCACAAAATCTACTACCACAAGATCGGTACACCTCAGAGCGAGGACGTGCTGTTCTATCATAACGCCGCCTACCCCATGCGATTCTATTATACCAGCGTAAACGAGGAGGAGACGCTGATGTATCTCTTCGAGTCAGGCGCCGGCGCTGGCAACAACCTTTTCGTGCGCGACCTGAGACAGCCTGAGTCGCAGTTCATCCAGATGACCTCGAACATGGACTATCAGTATGAACAAGTCTACGACGACGGTGACAAGATCTATCTCTATACCAACTACGGCGCTCCCAAGGGTCGCATCATGGTGGCTGATATCCGTCAGCCTGGTTTGGACAACTGGCAGGAGCTAATACCTGAGCAGGAGAATGCGCTCGGCGGTGTGGACGTGATCAACCGCCAGTTCATCCTTACCTATCAGAAGGATGCCTCCGACCATGCCTACCTCTATGGGCTCGACGGAAAGCTGCAGCATGAGATCAAGCTGCCATCGGTAGGTAGTGTAGGCTTCACTGGCGATAAGAAGGAGCCTGATTGCTTCTATACCTTTACCTCGTTCACCATTCCCGGCACCATCTATCGCTACGATATGGCGAAAAATGAGAGCATGCTCTATTCATCGCCCAAGGTGAAATTCCGTCAGGATGACTACACCTCTGAGCAGGTGTTCTTCGAGAGTAAGGACGGTACGCGCATACCTATGTTCCTTACTTATAAAAAGGGACTGAAGAAGAACGGCAAGAATCCTGTCTACCTTTATGGCTATGGTGGTTTCAATATCTCATTGGGTCCGAGTTTCTCGGCCATGCGCATCCCCTTCCTCGAGAATGGCGGCATCTATGCACAGGTGACGCTGAGAGGTGGTGGTGAGTATGGCGAGGAGTGGCACCTGGCTGGCACGAAGATGCAGAAGCAGAACGTGTTCGACGATTTCATCGGTGCTGCCGAATGGCTCATCAGAGAGGGCTATACATGCAAGGACAAACTGGCCATCGTGGGTGGTTCGAACGGTGGACTGCTCGTAGGCGCCTGCATGACTCAGCGACCTGATCTGTTTGGCGTTGCCATCCCTCAGGTGGGTGTGATGGACATGCTGCGCTATCATAAGTTCACCATCGGCTGGAACTGGGCCAGCGACTACGGCACCAGTGAGGATTCAAAGGAGATGTTCGAGTACCTGAAGGGTTATTCGCCACTGCACAACCTGAAGCCTGGCACAGCCTATCCTGCTACCCTCGTAACAACAGCCGATCACGATGACCGTGTGGTACCAGCCCATTCATTTAAGTTCGCTGCTACTTTGCAGGAATGTCATCAGGGCGACACCCCCGTGCTCATCCGCATCGACACAAAAGCTGGTCATGGAGGCGGCAAGCCTTTGGCAAAGGTATTGGAAGAACAAGCCGACATCTACGGCTTCATACTCTACAACATGGGAGTGAAATTCAAGTAAAAAAGAAATCCCCGCTCAATTGAGTGGGGATTTCTTTTATTATTTTGCATAAGCAACGCTTCGTGTTTCTCGGATGACGGTGATCTTCACCTGTCCAGGATAGGTCATCTCGTTCTGGATCTTCGTAGCGATATCCGTACTCAGGGCCTCACTCTCAGCATCGTTCATCTTATCGGCACCAACGATCACACGGAGCTCACGACCAGCCTGAATAGCATAGGTCTTGGTCACACCAGGATAGCTCATGGCGATGGCCTCAAGATCGTTCAGACGCTTGATATAAGCCTCGACAATCTCACGACGGGCACCAGGACGGGCACCAGAAATCGCATCGCAGACCTGTACGATCGGAGCCAGCAACGTCTGCATCTCCATCTCGTCGTGGTGAGCACCAATAGCGTTGCAGATATCAGGTTTTTCCTTGAACTGCTCAGCAATCTTGGCACCATACAGTGCGTGAGGCATCTCACTGTCCTCATCAGGCACCTTACCTATATCGTGTAACAGACCTGCACGTTTGGCTTTCTTGGGGTTCAGACCCAGTTCGGCAGCCATCACGGCACAGAGGTTGGCCGTCTCACGAGCGTGCTGCAACAGGTTCTGACCATAAGAAGAACGGTATTTCATCTTTCCAATGATACGGATGAGTTCAGGATGCAGACCATGAATACCCAGGTCGATGGCTGTGCGCTTACCAGTCTCAATAATTTCGTTGTCGAGCTGCTTCTTCACCTTGGCCACCACTTCCTCGATACG
>JAEETB010000327.1 GCA_016286575.1 Prevotella sp. | reverse complement strand
CGGTCTTGAGTGTGATTTTCGGCTCGTCGGCCAGCAGTTTACGTAGTTTATTCACAAATACATCAAGACTGCGTGATGCAAAGTAGTCATCTTCAGTATTCCAGAAACGACTGAGGATGGCTTCTCTACGTACCACATTATTCTTATTCTCAGCTAACAGCTGCAAGATGTTTGCCTCGCGTTGGGTGATGGTCTGCGACAGGCCGTTCTCATCGTTACGTAGGGTGGCATGCTCTGCGTCGAGTGTGTATTTGCCCAACTTGTAATGGTTGATTTCCTTCTGAGTCTTTGCTCCACCCCGCATCTTCATCAGTGCCTGAATGTGAGCATCGAGCTCTTCAGGTACGAAGGGCTTCTTCACGTAGTTGTTGATGCCTAGGCGATAGCCTGCCTTCACGTCATTAGGCGAGGTAAGGGCAGAAGTAAAGATAATGATAACCTCTCCGTCAGTTTCACGGATGCGTTCTACCATCTCAAATCCGTTCATTACCGGCATGTCGATATCTGAGATAATCACATCCGGGTGCGACTCTTCCCACGCTTTCAGTCCTTCTTTACCATTTGTGGCAGTGGTAACTTCGTAGCCGCCGATAATATCTTCCAGCCCTGTCTTCTCAATGTAGGCCAGTGATGCGTCGTCTTCAACTATCAATAACTTGATCATACGCTTTTGGGGATATAAAGGGTGAATTCTGAATACTTATCCTTCTCGCTGGCAACGGTCACCTTACCACCATGGGCTTGCATAACTTGGTCTACATAGTTCAGACCCAGTCCGAAACCAGAGACGCCGCCTTTACGGTTTTGCTCGTGGATGGCTGCACGGCCGAACTTGTCGAAGATGATGCGTTGGTCTTCTTTCGAGATGCCGATGCCGTTGTCATATATCTTTAATAATACATTCTTGTCATTCTCGGTGGTCGTAATCCTGATTTCAATCTCTTCTTTGGAGTACTTGATGGCATTGTCGATGAGGTTGGCAATAGCTTCCGTCATATATTGCTCGTCGGCTAAGACGGTCTTGGTTTTAAGGTCGGTAATGATGTTTATTGGCTTTTCAACTTTCGCCTTAGCTTTCTCTATCAGGTCGTTGATGATGGGTTCCAGGTTAACCTCATTCTTATTGAGTATCAGTTTTTTATTCTCCAACTTTGAGATAGTCAGCAGCTTGTTTACGAGTGCAAGCAAGTGCTCGGCTTCGCTCTCAATGATGTTGTAGTATTTTTCTTTGATGTCTGGCTTGGCGTCCAACTTGCCTGAATGCAGGAAATGGGCGCCCATGATAATACTCGACAAAGGTGACTTCATATCGTGTACCATCGCATATGAGAAGTCGTTGCGCAAATCGGCAATCGCCTGTTGTTCATCCAGATAATGTAATAGTCTGAGTAGGATGACTCCAAAGAGAATCAGAATGATGGCACTTGCCAGGAATAGTGGGCTGAGTCTTCTAGCCAGTTCCGGATAAGGATTGTTTAATGCCAGCTGGATGCCTTTGGATTGGTCACGACGTATACTGAACACACGTGTCTTCAGCGAGCTGCTTGTCTCTTGGTTATTACTGCGACGCAGTGTGTTCCCTTGATGGTCAACCTCGAGAATCGTAAAATTGCGATTCAAGTTTACGACACTGAGCAGGCTGTCTACGAAATCCGACAGAGTATCGAGCGAAATCTCCGAGTGATATTTGCGACTCAGTACATCGTTCATTCCCTCAACAGAGGATACAAGCGACAAATCGCCTCGCAATTGGGGCAGACTGAGCGTGTCGCCCTTTGACAGAATTTCTGCACGGTTGTAACTCTCATAGAACATGGCCCAAGGCAACTGGTTACCTGCTCTCTCGCTGATATCCCTGACAGCAGAGCGGTAGGTCATCCACATATAGATCCCTAACAGCAACATTACCGCAATCATTGCGGCCAGTGACACATATTTATATTTATTCGGATGCATAATTGAGCGCAAAGTTAAGGTAAAAAAATGACAAGACAAAAGATTTAACCTAAAAATAACATTCAGATAACACAACCTTACTGCAACTTATCGTACCTTTGCACCGTCAAAAAATAAAAAAAACAAGGAAAGTAATAATTTAAAAGGAACAAGAGATATGGAATCAATCATCACAACTGCAACAGTACTGACCATGTACTTCAACGCCATCAACAGCAACGACGTTAACTATCTGTATAACGCAGATATGGAGGACAATGTAGTTAATAAGATCGAGGTTTACGAGAAGAATGCGAAACAGCAGATGTCGCAGAAGATGGAGTATACCTACGAGTATGATGAGCAAGGTCGCTTGGTTAACAAAGAGATGCTGGGTTGGGACGAGGCTAAACAGCAGTGGACCAAGAGCAGCCGTCTCGTTTATAAGTACTATAAGAATGGTTACAATGTAGAAGTTAGCAAGTGGAATGCCGAGAAGCAGGCTTATGACCTCCCTTCAGAGGTCACACTCTATCGTTCAGTTGGGCCTAGCATGACTTCTGTAAGGACCTATCGCATGAATGAGGCTCAGGACAATATGTACCTCGCCGACCGTATGATTGTGATGGAACCTATTGACAGCCGACTGCTCGCTGCTTTTTAATTTAGTTGATTTCTCTCTAAAATATATAAAAACCTTTAAAACGGTAGGATTATCCGTAATCGGTATACACTGATTACGGATTTTTCTTTGTATCTTTGCAGCCGATTAGAATACAAAAACAATGGAACTGATTAAGAATAAGGAATTTGGAGGTGAACGACCACTATTCGCTACCCACGACTTGAGACTCGAGAATATCACGATTGTTGATGGAGAGTCTGGTATTAAGCAATGCCAGAATATGGAGTGTTACGATAGTAAATTCTACGGAAAATATCCTTGGTGGCATGTTGATGGGGCAAGGATAGAGAACTGTTATTTCGCACCTGGTTCGCGTTCAGCCATCTGGTATACCAATGATCTCATCATGAAGCATTGTACTATTGATGGCCCCAAGTTCTTCCGTGAAATGAAGAACGTCGAACTCGAGGATGTCACTATTAACGATGCCGATGAAACCTTCTGGAAAGTAAAGGGTCTCAAACTGAAGAACGTCACCCTTCATGAGGGTACTTACCCCTTTATGTTTTCTGAGGATATTTATGTCGATGGTCTGGAGAGCGACGCAAAATACGTGTTCCAATATTGTAAGAATGTAGAGATTCATCATGCCAAGATTGTTACCAAGGATTCTTTCTGGGAATGCGAGAATATTACGATTTACGACTCATTGCTCGATGGTGAGTATCTGGCTTGGCATTCGAAGAACGTGCGCCTTGTGAATTGTCATCTGGC
>JAEETB010000041.1 GCA_016286575.1 Prevotella sp. | reverse complement strand
TCTTTCTGCAACAGATAGACCTCTGCCTGCATCGAATAGGCACGGGCATATCTAGACCAACGGGTCAGCATCGTATCGATCTCCAACATCGCACGGTCATAGTCCTTCTCCTGAATCAGACAGAGAATACGGTTATGCCAAAGACCCTGATTCTCAGGATCATAACGAAGGGCACGGTCATAGTCCTTCACGGCCTCGGCAAACTTCTTCTGGTTGATGCGGCACAGGCCACGAAGTTCGTAAGCACTGACCACATAGGGATTGCGCTCGATGGCCTCCGAACAGTCGCTCTCTGCACCACGGAAGTCATCGAGGTAGTATTTGGCCACACCACGGAAGAACCAAGGCTCATAAAGCCATGGTTTCTGACTGATGGCCTGATTGAAATACTGAATGGAGAGGACATAATCCTCATAATAGAGCGCAGAGCGCCCTATCATCACCAGACGGTCGGTATTGAACTGGGCAAAACTAACGATCGGCAAAAATGCGAGAAATAATAAAATGCGGCGCATTTTATTATTTCCTAACAGGTTTAGTGCGATAGCCGCAGCGGTAACGTCCTTGAATCAGTGCACGCAGTTTACTCTTTATCAGCTGTTTACGAAGCGGGGATATACGGTCGATAAACATCTTGCCGTCAAGGTGATCAAACTCATGCTGCATCACACGGGCCAGATAACCGTCGATCCACTCGTCGTGGTGCTGGAATTCCTCATCATCCCACTCGACATGAATACGCGTAGGACGTATCACCTTCTCATGGATCGCAGGCAACGACAGACAACCTTCCTCGGATGTGTCTGTGGAAGACTCGTCGTACTCAATGATATGGGGATTGATGAACACCTTCTTAAAACCCTTATACTCCGGCAGGTCTTCGGAAAGGACATCGAGATCGATGACTGACAGACGGATGGCCTTACCAATCTGAGGAGCTGCCAGACCGATTCCTTCTGACTCAGCCAGCGTTTCCCACATGTCTGCTATCAGATCCTTCAACTGCGGGTAATCGGGCGTGATATCTTCGGCCACCTTACGAAGTACAGGCTGACCATATATATAAATAGGTAGAATCATGATGATTTACGATTTACAGATTTTCGATTTTCGATTTCTTTTCACTTTCTGGAGCGGAGATAGTCTTGGAGGATGATGGTGGCGGAGATCTCATCCACGAGTGCCTTGTCCTGACGGGCTTTCTTCTTCAGTCCACCGTCGAGCATGGCCTGATGAGCCAATACTGAGGTAAAACGCTCGTCGAAGAACTCAATGGGAACATCAGGTACGGCCTTGCGCCAACGGTTCACGAACTGCTGCACACGAGCCAGATTCTCACTCGGCTGACCATTGGGCTGACGAGGCTCTCCAATGATAATACGCTCTACCTGCTCTTTCGACAAGTAGGCTTTCAACCAATCGAACAACTCTGATGTAGAAACAGTCGCCAACCCTCCAGCAATAATCTGTAAAGGGTCGGTGACTGCTATACCGGTACGCTTCTTACCGTAATCGATAGATAATATCCGGGCCAAACTTCTGACTTATTGTCCGAAATAGAGCAACCAGGCATCAGGATAAGTTGCGCGGAGCTGATCACGGCTGGCTGCTGCAGAACCCTTATCGTTGTAGGTTGAAGCAACAACACGGAACATATTCTTATCCTCGTTCTTGACAATCTGTGCATCATAGCCTGCATCCTTCAGACGCTGCTGCAGACCATCAGCATTGGCACGTACGCCGAATGAACCGACTACAACACTATAGGCCTTCAGACCGCTACCACTAATCAGCGACACGTTCTCCTGACGAACAGACACGTTGTCGAGATTGTCATAAACACGACCTTCATTAGCCGGCTTAGCCTCAACAGGAGCTACTACGGGAGCTTCCTCGGTCTGGGGCTGAGCTGCAGGCTCTGCCTGCTTTGCTTTCTCATAAGCCTTCTTGTAGGCACTTTCACTTGACTTACAGCTTGTAAAAGCCATGGCTGCGCATAAACCTACGCACAAAAGAGTGTACTTTTTCATTTTTATTTGTTTATTTGTTAAATGTAATAATTTCAATATTTGCTGCGAAATTACAAAATATTGAGCAAATGAAAGCGAAAAAGGTACATAAAGTTTGTTAAATCGATAAATTCACAACTTTTTTATTAAAAAATTGGTAGTTTTTTGCGTTACAACGGAAAAGTTTTGTATATTTGCAGAACAATTCATTACATCAATTTTTAAACAAATAGAATTATGAAAAGTTTAGGTTACATTGGCGCATTCCTCGGTGGTGCTATCGCCGGCGCTGCTCTGGGCATCCTCATGGCTCCGGAGAAGGGACAGGACACTCGCGTTAAAATCACTGATGCTGTGGAGGATTTCCTCAAGAAGCACAACATCAAGCTCAGCCGCAAGGAAGTGGTTGACCTGGTAGACGACATCCAAGATGCCGCAGAAGAGGAGTAATCACATTAAGGAGTAAGAAGTAATGCTTTCCAGCGACAAGAATGTTGAGTCAATCGCACAATTGATCGAGGTGCTGAAACATTACCTCGGACTCCAGACCGAATATGTGAAACTCGACGTGATTGACAAGGTGGTACGCCTATTGACGGCTGCCGCCTTGGCAATCATGTTCTTTATGATTATCATTGCGGTATTTCTGTATTTCTCTTTCGCACTCGCCTTCTGGCTCTCTTCATACATAGGAACGGCACTGGCATTCCTCATCGTGGCTTTACTCCATCTGCTGATATTCGTACTTTTCCTCATTTATAGGAGAAAGTGGATCCAGAAGCCTCTTGTACACTTCCTCGCCTCCCTGCTCCTCAGCAAATAAATCGTAAATCCGTAAATCGTAAATCCCTTCATGCTTCCTGTCAAGAAACCCACTAAAGACTATCGTACGCTTAATGACATCCGTCAGCGTAAAGACGAACTCTTGGAACAGATTCAGGAGGACAATGCGAAATTCACCACACTGTGGAATCAGGTATTTATCAAGAAAGAGGGGAATTCCAAGGGCGATTACATCGCAGGCCTCGTAAGCAATGGCTTCGTCGCCGTCGATACCTTCCTGCTCATTCGTAAACTACTGAAAGGGTATGGCTATTTGTTCGGAAAGAAGAAGAAAAGGAAATAAGACATAAAAAAAGGGTCACCGCTGTGACCCAAACCTTTGTTAACCTTAAATCTAATACTATGAAAAACACAGTGCAAAGATACGCATTATTTTCAGACTTGCAAGGATTTTGCTCGAAAAAGTGCGTTCGTTTAAACCATTTTAACATATAACACCGGTTTGGATACCTTTTTTCATATTATAACTCGATTTCCTGCCCATCATATGCCAACTCTATACCCTCGGGGAGCAGTCTGTTGACCGTTTCATGCAAACCGATATCATGACAGACATGTATCAGCAAGGTTCGCTGAGCGCCTACCCTACGTGCAAAAGCAATGGCATCGTCGACCAACTGATGAGAGTGATGGGGCTTGTCAAAGCGCAGCGCATTCACCACCAGCAGTTCCGTACCCTCCAAATAGGGCAGTTCTGACGCCTCGATGGTCTTCATATCAGTAATATAGGTCAACGGACCTATCCGATAGCCCAGAATAGGCAACTTACCGTGCATCACCTCAATGGGCATAATCTGAAAGTCTCCAATCTGCAAAGGCTCATGAGGATGAATCTCATGCAGACCAATAGCAGGGACACCCGGATAACGGTTGGCTGCAAAGCAATAGGGTAACATCTGCAGCATCGACTCTCGGGCTAAAGGATCTGCATAGACATTGATCTCACCAAACTGGCAATAGGGACGTATATCATCCATACCCCCCATGTGGTCGTAATGGGAATGGGTAATCAGAATACCGTCGATCTTCCTGAACGGCTGTGGCAGAATCTGCTGACGGAAATCCGGGCCGCAATCAATGAGCAGACGGGTCTTTTCCGTCTCCACCAACACAGAGCAACGGGTACGCTTATCCTTCGGGTCTGTACTCTGACAGACCTCGCACTGGCAGCCTATCACCGGCACGCCACAGGATGTTCCCGTTCCCAAAAACGTCAGTTTCACCTTCTGATTTACGATTTACGGATTTACTATTTACGATTTATATAATATTCACTTCTGGGTGAATGTCGATACCGAACTTGGCTTTGACATCCTGGCGGATGGTTTCGCAGAGGGTGACAATCTCGGAGCCTGTGGCTCCGCCACGATTAACCAGCACCAGAGCCTGCTTGTCATGAACGCCAGCACGCCCCAGTGATTTCCCCTTCCAGCCACACTGTTCTATCATCCAGCCAGCAGGTATCTTCACATGGTCGGCATCTATCTCGTAATGAGGCATACTCTCATATTGCACTGCCAACGATTCATATTTCTGTCTGTCAACGATCGGGTTCATGAAGAAACTGCCCGCATTACCAGTCACCTTCGGATCAGGAAGTTTGGCATTCCGTATCTCAATAATCGTGTCGCGCAGTTCCTGGGCCGTCGGGTTCTGAATACCCTTACGTTCCAGTTCCTTCTTGATATTGCCATAATCAAGCAGCGGCTTATATGTCGGGGAGAATTCATAGTCCACACGCACGATCAGGAAACAGTTTCTCCAGTCGGTCTTGAACCTACTCTGACGGTAACCATACTCACATGCCTCCATATCAAATACGCGGATATCACCTGTAGCGATCTCCACAGCCTGAATCTTCCGGATGAGGTCCTTCACCTCAGCACCATAGGCACCGATGTTCTGAACGGCACTGGCACCCACGTCACCAGGAATAAGCGACAGATTCTCCGCACCATACAACTGTTGACGGATACTCTCTGCCACCACATCATCCCAGATCTCACCACTTCCGCAGATCAGATGGGTACCCTTGCGCTCCATACCCTTACAGGCTGAGTGAACTACGATACCGTCATAATCACGTGTCAACAGCAAGTTGCTGCCTCCACCTATTATTATATAAGGTGTAGAAGATTCGCGCAAGATCTTGGCAATCTCCAGAGCTTCGTCAATCGTGTCGTATTCCAGAAAACGACTACATTTGGCGTCAATACCAAATGTATTATGTTCCTTCAGACTATAATCTCTTAAATCTTTCAAATCCCTAAATCGTAAATCCGTCAATTCTTTAGGTTGTCATCTTCATCAGCAGCCATCTGCCACCTACCTTCTTGAAACGCAATTCCATCTCAAGTCCATTGGCAACGCCTCTCAACAGGAAAATCTTGTCATTCCCCTCTGGCTCAGGCTTGCCATAGACAATATTATAAATGGACTTGGCTGGCAACTTGGGCGCAAAAGCTTCCCACGTATCAGCCGTAATCACACCTTCCATCACGTTGAAGTCGTCGTCAGGATCAGGTCCTACGAACTGTACGGTCTCATTCAGACTCTTCAACTGAAACAGGCTATCACTGGCAAACTGCTGATAGAACGACAGGAAAGAGGCATTCGTATTCTCCTTCAAAGGCGTCGTCCTGACTTCTGTCAACATCCATGCACCTTTGATGCGAAGGAAATGATATGCTTTTACCAAAGACTTCCTCAGTAGGATCCGCTCGACCGTAGCCTCACTGACGGCTGTATCTTTCATCAATGCCATCTGCTGGTCGTTGTTGAACAACAGTGTATAGAAGCCCTGACGCATGAAGAGATGTTCCATCTTCCACTGACTCTTATCCATCTGTTCTGTCTTATCTCCTTCAGTCATCCTGAGTGGGAACACGATACGCTCCTTCTGGAGCTTCTTGTTGGCCAGGAAGTTGAATAAGAAATCATCAAACATGGCATCAGCAGCTCTTGGCATCGGTGTCTCTGTGATTAGCAACTCCAACGAGTCCAAAGGTTCCAAGGTCTCTATGGAGTCTGCGTTGACGGAGTCTGTAAGCCCGTCACCTTTCTGGCCGGATCTGTTCCCCGTACACGAGAATGTCAGCATGAGACCTGCGAAAAACACTATCAATAACCTTTTCATCTACCGAGGTAAAACCTTATCTATTTTAATAGTTCTCTCAAATTTCGGCAAAATTACAAATATTTTTAGATATAAGTACCAAAGAAAGGATTTTTTTTTGTTTCTTTTGTGCATTTATCTAAAAAAATAAGTACCTTTGCACGCAAAATTGCAATTTTTACGTTTTATGATACTTGATAAGATAGATGAACTTCTAAAAGAAGTACAGGAATTGAGCGCGAAAAACGCAGAGGAAGTAGAACAGCTCCGTCTCAAATATCTCAGCAAGAAAGGTGAGATTACGGCTCTGATGAACGACTTCCGAAACGTGGCTGCCGACCAGAAGAAGACCGTCGGCATGAAGATCAACGAACTGAAGACACTTGCCACTGAGCGCATCAACCAGTTGCGTGAGGAGTGTGAGACACAGGATAATGGTGACGAGGCCATCGACCTGACCCGTACACCCTACCCCATTCAACTCGGTACACGCCATCCGCTCACCATCGTCACCAACGAGATCATCGATATCTTCTCGCGTATGGGCTTTGTCCTCGCTGACGGTCCTGAAGTGGAAGACGATCTCCATGTGTTCACCAAGATGAACTTCGCTGCCGACCATCCTGCTCGCGACATGCAGGACACCTTCTTCGTCAGCCAGCATCCCAACGATGTAACCAAGAACATCCTGCTGCGCTCTCATACCTCGAGCGTGCAGGCCCGTGTGATGGAGAATATGCATACAGAGGACGGAAAGCTGACGGCACCTATCCGTGTCATCTGCCCTGGCCGCGTATATCGCAACGAGGCCATCACAGCCCGTGCCCACTGCTTCTTCCATCAGGTGGAAGGACTCTATATCGATAAGAATGTCAGCTTCACTGACCTCAAACAGGTGCTGCTCTCATTCGCTAAGGAGATGTTTGGTGCTGATACGAAGATCCGCCTGCGCCCATCTTACTTCCCATTCACAGAACCTTCTGCTGAGATGGATATCAGCTGTTTTATCTGTGGAGGTGAAGGCTGTGGATTCTGCAAGCATACAGGCTGGGTAGAGATCCTCGGTTGTGGTATGGTCGATCCCAACGTACTCGAGCTCTGCGGCATCGACTCGAAGATATACTCCGGCTATGCCTTCGGTATGGGTGTCGAGCGCATCACCAACCTGAAGTATCGCGTCTCCGACCTCCGTATGTTCTCCGAGAACGATACCCGCTTCCTCGAAGAATTCGAATCAGCAAACTAATATAATAATAAAGAATCCCGCCAGTTGGCGGGATTCTTGCTGTGTTGGCTAATCATTTCTATTCACGATGTAGGCACTCAGGAGCACCAGGACACCTGCGACAGGCTTGTCCCAAGTGAGGACATCCTGAGCCAGCATAATGGCGACGAACGAGGCGATGACGGGCTGCAGGTTGGTATAGATGGATACCGTCGTGGCCTGCAGATACTTCATGGCGAAAGGTATCAAGAAGAAACCGAGGGCCGTGGCTCCAAGTACGATAAATAGCATCTCAGCTATGCCCTCCCATCCCCAGGCTGCCGTATAGAGCGCATTCGCAGGCAATTCAGGAATGGCGATCGGTACCGTCACGATGGCTGAAATCAGAAAGACATACTTCATCTGCGTCACTGGTGTGTATTTCGAGGCCACATTACGTGTAATAATAAGGTATATGGCCCAGGTGAGTACACTCAGGATGGCCAACGAGATGCCTATCAGATCGTTCTTGCCAGAACCGAGCGACTGACTCATCAGCACCATCAGCACAGCACCGGCAATACCCAGAAACACACCCAGCGACTTCATCGGCGTAATCTTCTCACCTATCGTCAGGGCTGCACAAAGCATCACAGCCACAGGAGTCAGTGTAGCAATCAGTGAGAAATACACAGGGCTGGTGTAGTCAAGTGCCCAGGCCGTCAAGGTCTGAGAAATGACAAAGCCCAGCAATCCACCAAAAAGTATCGTAAGGAGGTCGCGTTTCTCCACATGCTCCTTAGGCATAAAAGCCGCAATCAGCCAGAACAAGATACAGGCACCCAAAGAACGGGTAGCCATATAGCCCATGGGGGTAACCCACTCGTCGAGCAGAAGTTTGGTAACAGGTACGCCAAGTCCGAAAATGGTGTTGGCAAAGAAGATAGCGCTATGCGCTTGCAGTTTTTTGTTCATATAGTTTAATTCTTTCTTTAATCGACATGTTGGCAAACCTGCGCCATTCGTCTGCCTCACCTCTGGCGAGATAATTCAGATCGTTCATGTGGTGATAGGCCTCCATCTCGAAGGGGTTAAGTAAATAGGCGCCATGTTTCATCTTCCTGTTGGCAGGAAGTGCCTTGAGCCAGTACCATATATATAATAGGTAGAAACGTATCCATGAATCGCCACACGACTGTGCCTGACGAAGATGAATCATCTCGTGATTCTTCATAGCCGAGAAACCTTTGTTCATTCGATCTGCCTCTTCCTGTGTCGGCGTGAGGATCTTACCGAAGAAGGTCAACCCCTCATAGCCCTTTCGGAGCCAGAAGGAGTTCACCACAGCAGGCATATCCACCACCTTACTCGGACGGACAGCCCGCCACATGATAGGCACAATTTGAAGCATCTTCAGCATAACAGCTGCAAAGGTAGTGCAAATTGAGCGAAATGCAAAATAAAACATGTTTAATTTTGCATTTCCGAGATGAAGCCTACCTTCGAGCAAAGCTCAAAGGTACGGTTTTTCACTGAATAAATAGGCTGATTCACTGAAAAAAGTTGCCGATTCCTGATAGTTACACTATCTTTGCACCAAAATATTAAAA
The DNA here is from genome assembly GCA_016286575.1 of Prevotella sp. Classification (GTDB taxonomy): domain Bacteria; phylum Bacteroidota; class Bacteroidia; order Bacteroidales; family Bacteroidaceae; genus Prevotella. The sequence goes on along the minus strand of JAEETB010000041.1, from coordinate 7,683 downwards.
AAGAACAACAATGGAAACGTTTATGAAGAAAATGAATTTGTTTTGGGGCGGTGTCATGGTTCTCTTCGCCTTTGCAGCCTGTTCAACGGGAGACTGGTATGATGACAGCTTTATGCCAACCACATCGTCATCGACCACGACATCGGTTACCACACAAAGTAATGACGACAACTCAAAGACCACCTCGACAGCGGATAACGTCACCACAGGCGTCTCCAGTGATGGCGATGTCACATCCTTCACTGTGGCGCTCAACAAGAATGCCATCACTGAATCTGTGAATGTTAACGCTGATGATGACGACTATATCGAAAACACCACGTTCGGTAAGACCATCACCATCACGTTCAGTAAGACTGGCGCTGCAACAGTCAGCGGTGACGATACAGGTATCGTCACCATCAACGGCAACGACGTAACTGCCACCAACAACACAGAAAACGTCATCAAATATGTTCTCACGGGAGAAACGAATGACGGTTACTTCAAGCTCTACAGCTCAAAGAAACAAGCTATTGTACTCAATGGCGTCAGCATTACGAACCCCGATGGTGCTGCCATCAACAACCAAAGCAAGAAGCGCACCTTCATTGTCCTCAACGACGGTACGAAAAACTACCTGACAGATGGTACTAACTACTCCGATGCTACCGACAATGAGGACATGAAGGCCTGCTTCTTCAGTGAAGGACAGCTGATTTTCAGCGGCAGCGGCTATCTCGAGGTCGACGCCAACTGTAAGGCAGGTATCCGCAGCGACGACTATGTACGCACCATGCCAAAGAGCAACATCTTTGTAGATGCTTCATCAGGTAATGGCATCCGCGGCAACGATGCGGTCATCGTAACGGGAGGTGTCATCAATGTCAACGTGACCGGCACAGCCGACAAAGGCCTCTCAACTGACGGTGAGATACGCATCGACGGTGGACGTACTACCATCCTCACCAGCGGAGGCTATGAATACGATGAGGACGACAAGGACTACTCTGCATGCTCAGGCATCAAGGCCGACAGCGTCGTGACTATCAATGGCGGCGAAGTGAACATCCTGTCGACAGGCACTGGCGGAAAAGGTATCAACTGCGACGACAAGATCAACATCAACGACGGTGTCATCCGTATCATTACCACTGGCAAACGTCAGAAAGACTCGAAGGGAAGCGTATCGCCTAAGGGTATCAAAGCCAATGGCAATATTACCATCAAAGGTGGACAGACCCAGGTACGTCTCGAAGGTTCCGGCGACGGCACCGAAGGCATTGAGAGTAAAAGCGAGATCCACATCGAGGCCGGTACGGTGGAGAGCTACAGCTACGACGATGCCATCAATTCGGCAGGCAACCTCTATATCGATGGCGGCTATGTCTATGCCCGCAGCTATAACAACGACGGTATCGATGCCAACAAGAACCTCTATATCAATGGTGGTGTGGTGATTGCCGAGGGAGCCGGACAACCGGAATGCGGTCTGGACGCAGCTGAACAGTATAGAGCCTACATCAACGGAGGAACCGTAATCGCTGTAGGTGGAGGTTTACAGGCCATCGACTCTTCATCAAAACAAGCCAGCATCGCTGTAACAGCTCAGATGGGAACAACCTTAGGCGTCCTTGATGGATCGACGGCCATCCTTGTCTACACCACACCTAGCAGCAACACAGGAACGGCACTGATGATATCATCGCCCTCTTTCAAAAGTGGCAGCAGCTATACACTACGCTCTGGTTGTGAGGTCACTGGAGGCACTCCGTTCTACAACCTCATCACCGGTTGCACCATCGGCAACGGCAGTCAGTCTGTTGACGTAACAGCCAGCACCAGTATCAGTGGTTCCATGGGAGGCATGGGTGGTGGCGGCTTCTTTCCAGGCAGTGGTCCTGGAGGCGGACACTGGTAAAAGAAGTGAAAAGTGAAAAGTGAAAAGTGAAAAGTGAATTGCTTTTCACTTTTTTTGTGTATCTTTGCAGCAAAAATCAATACAAGCTATGGATGAAATCTTAAGAATAGAACAGTTACGCAAGGAATTGCACGAACATAACTACCGTTACTATGTCCTGAATCAGCCGACCATCGATGACCAGGCGTTTGACTTCATGATGCATGAGCTCCAGGATCTGGAAGCCAAACACCCGGAAATGGCCGATCCCAACTCGCCTACCCAACGTGTGGGAAGCGATCTGAATGAGGAATTCCAACAGGTCACGCATAAATATCCGATGCTCTCACTGGCCAACACCTATAACGAACAAGATGTGGCCGACTGGTACGAGAGTGTCAAAAAAGGACTGGCTGGTGAGGACTTCGAAGTCTGTTGCGAAATGAAATATGACGGTCTCTCTATCTCTCTGACATACGTGGACGGCAGACTGACTCAGGCCGTGACCCGTGGCGATGGTGTACATGGAGACGATGTGACAGCAAATGTGAAGACCATCCGATCCATTCCTCTGGTTCTGACGCCACCAGCCAGCAACGATCTCTTTTCCGCCCCCTCCTACCCACGTGAGTTTGAGATCCGCGGTGAGATTCTCATGCCTTGGGCTGTGTTTGAGAAGCTGAACAAGGAACGTGAGGAAGCAGAGGAGCCGCTCTTTGCCAACCCGCGTAATGCGGCCAGCGGCACACTGAAAAGTCAGAAGTCCAGTCTCGTGGCATCAAGGCAACTCGATGCATACCTTTATTATCTGCTGGGAGAAGAACTGCCCGCAGAAGGCCATTATGAGAATCTGGAAGTAGCCCGTCAATGGGGCTTCAAGATCAGTGAGGGCATGAAGAAGGTGAAGACCCTGCAGGAGATATACGACTATATCAACTACTGGGATACGGAACGTAAGAACCTGCCCGTAGCCACGGATGGCATTGTCCTGAAAGTCAATTCGTTACGTCAACAACGCTCGCTTGGATTCACAGCGAAGAGTCCGCGCTGGGCCATCGCCTATAAATTCAAGGCCGAAAGAGTCTGCACGCGCTTGAATGAGGTGACCTATCAAGTGGGACGCACGGGAGCCATCACCCCTGTGGCCAATATGGATCCAGTACAACTCGCAGGCACTACCGTCAAGCGCGCCACTCTGAACAACGAAGATTTCATCAAGAGTTTCGACCTGCACATCGGTGATTATGTCTATGTGGAGAAAGGCGGTGAGATTATCCCGAAGATTGTAGGCGTCGATATCGACCAACGGCCGATTATTGCACAACCCGTACAGTTCATCCGTCGCTGTCCTGAATGTGGCACACCACTCGTCAGATACGAGGGCGAGGCTGCCTGGTACTGTCCCAACGATACGGGCTGTCCGCCACAGATCAAAGGACGCATCGAACATTTCATTGCCCGCAAGGCCATGAACATCGACTCTCTCGGTCCTGAGACCGTCGACGACTACTACCGTCAGGGACTCATCCACAATGTGGCAGATCTCTATACCATAGACGTACAGCAGATCAACGGCGACGGCAGTCGTACAAAGTCGGCACAGCGTATCGTCAACGGCATCGCCGCCTCTAAGGAAGTGCCCTTCGAGCGCGTCGTCTTCGCCCTCGGCATCCGTTTTGTCGGTGAGACCTCCGCCCGTCTCCTCGCCCGTCACTTCAAGACTATCGATGCCCTGATGAACGCAGGACTTGAGGAATTACAGGAGATCGAAGGCATCGGTGAGGTCATGGCCAAGAGCATCATCACCTATTTCCACGACGAGAAGAATCTGGAGATAGTCAATCGTCTGCGCAGCTACGGTCTCCAGATGGAAGTCTCAACTGTCAACTCCCAACTGTCAACTAAGCTTGAGGGCCAGAGCATCGTCATCAGCGGTGTCTTCGCTCATCATAGCCGCGACGAATACAAAGCGATTATCGAACAGAATGGCGGTAAAAACGTAGGCAGTATCAGCAGCAAGACCTCCTTCATCCTCGCCGGTGAGAACATGGGGCCCTCAAAACTCCAAAAAGCCGAAAAGCTCGGCATCAAGATCCTGTCTGAGGACGAATTCCTTTCCCTCCTGGAATAGAGGTAGCGCCTACGTAGCGCCTAGGTAGCGCCAAGGTAGGGCCTAGGTAACGCCTAGGTACTGCCAAGAATTAATCCTCGTCCCAATAGCTGATCGTCCGCGTCTGATGAACGGTAGCCATCTGAGCACGTTGATCCTTCTCCCAATAAGTAAGGCTCAGCGTGTTTTTGGTCCAGTTACCGTTATCGTCATGTTCCTCATAGTTATTCTTCATCGTGATGGAGAGCACACACTCATTCTCCTTGTTGAACACCTTCTGACTCTGCTGAGAGATCTCATTGTCACCGTTGTACTTGTACTCATTCACCGACTTGATTCCTGAAGCCATATTCACAAGTGTACGACGTTTCAGATTGTTCTCATGGTCATACTCGTAAGTCAACATACTCTTCTCTCCCGTCTTTTCCAACATGGCAGCACGTATCAGATAGCCAGCCTGATTATAGACGCGGTCTATCAGATCATGTCCTTCGAGCTTACCTTGTTGGTCGAAATGCTCGATATTGTTTTCTGCCACAGGATTCTCTGTAATCACCTCCTGTACAAAACCTTTCATACCCAGATTCGCCACATCCTTATAATAAGGCGCAGAGTTCAGGTAATAATAGCGGATGGAGTTTGAACCGTTCTCGTGCAATATCTGTGACTGCTGGATATAACCGTAGTCGTTTAACAGATAGAGCGAGCCATCACCCTTGGCCTTGAAATTACCCCACTCGCGCTGGAGCTTCTGTATCAGATATTTCTGGTTCTTGTCGTACATCGCCCGGGTGTGATAAGGCCCGCAGGTCACTAGCACCTCCGACAGCAGATGAGTATCTTCATCCACCGTTACAGTCAGGTTTGACTTAATGCCATAGAAACTACCCGCAAAGTAATATGTGCCAGGTTCAGGATCTTCCGGCGTAACCCTTGTGAATCCCACTGACTCAAAAGCCGGTACAAAAACCGTATCGGGACCCTCCAAAGGCACATCCATCAGCGACAGGCATTTCGTATCCGTGAATGTCTGCCCCCAGACACTCACCACTGCCAACAGCAGACTGCATATCATCCCTATTCTCTTCATCAGCGGCCTCCTGTTAAAAGACGACAGAACTTCGGAACATATCTGTTCAGGATGACATACGTACCCAGACATACCAGAATCGTCAAGGTTACGATTCCAAAGAAGAACAGCAGCAGCGTGAGAGGATCATCTCCAAGATGCAGCAGCATAAATACCAGCTTGCCCATCTCCCACATAATCGTCATGTGCATACAGAACACAAAGAAACTACTCTCCGACAACAGCTTATTCTCTTTTACCTTACCCTTCTCCAGGAGATACGACATAAAGATAATGGCTGTAATGGCGCCAAGCGGAATCGAACCATAGTGAACCAGCATATTGTTGTTGTAGAGATAGGTATCCAGGAACGACAAGGGCAGATAGATGTAAGGCACCCATTTCAGTTTGCGCATCTCCACAATCAAGTTCTTCTTGTTGATACTGTAATAGCCACCCCAAGAGAAGAAGAAACAGGCATCGAGTACCATACCGAGATAGGTTCCATTCGGAGCAACCACCGGTGAGATAACGTATGCCAGAAGTCCCCAGAGCACAATAGCCCATGACTTCAGTTTCTTGACTAGCCAATAGAGCAGTGGCGACAAGATCACGGCCGTCATCAGGTCACGCACGAACCAAAGCGGTGCATCGATAGGCATGACCGTCGTCTTAAGTGTCTCATAGGGATAGATGAAGAGTGCGGTATTATGGAAACTGTCAAAATAGGTATTGAGAATACCCGACAGAGTCAGATTCACCTTCACCTCGTCAATACCTGGCATGATATCCTTGAATACAGGCAGGAACCTGATGGCAATCAACAGGATGGCAATGGTATTCCACATGACGTACGGAATAAAGAGCGAGTGGAAACGGTTCTTCAGCTTCTTCTTGTAAACCTCGACATTAAATGTCTTTCCAAAGAAGAACAGGTAACCGGCAATCATAAAGAACAAAGGCACACCCATGGTGACCAATGTCATACCCGGGTAATTGATCAGCCATTTCAAATAGTCGGGCATATGTTGGCCGTACATCACGCCATGAATGCCGAAGCCCCTGTCATTATTTACAAAATTGAAATGCCCCATCACCACCATCACCGTCAGCGGAAACCGCAGACTACTGATGGTCTTGGACATCAACTCGTCGTTCGTCATATTTACTATTCTCTTAATTCGGGTGCAAAGATACAAAGAAAAAGCGAATTAAGAATTGTTATTCTGTTAATATGTCTTTATTCTTATGTCCTTCTGTTCTTATGTCTGAAAAAAATAGTAACTTTGCAGCCATGAAGAAAGGACTTGTACTTGAAGGCGGTGCCATGCGCGGACTCTTTACCTGTGGAATCATCGATGTGATGATGGAAGCTGGTGTCGAGCCCGACGGCCTAATCGGTGTATCCGCCGGAGCGGCTTTCGGCTGCAATTACAAGTCCAGACAACCAGGAAGAGCCATTAGATATAATATAAGGTTCGCGCGCGACAAACGCTTCTGCAGCTGGCAGTCCTGGCTGAAGACGGGAGACCTCTATAATGCCGAGTTCGGCTATCATACGATGCCGACACAACTCGACATCTTCGACAACCAGGCCTTCGACGAAAACCCGATGCAGTTCATTGCTGTCTGCACGGATGTCGAAACAGGAAAGCCAGTCTATAAGGAACTGACAAAATGCGAACCAGTTACCTACGACTGGATCCGTGCATCTGCCTCGATGCCTGTTGCCTCCAGAATCGTGGAACTTGAAGGCAGGAAGGTGCTCGATGGGGGTGTGGCCGATTCCATCCCTCTCGAATATTTCGAGAAGATTGGCTACGAGCGCAACGTCGTCATCCTGACCCAGCCCGCAGACTATGTCAAGGAACATAACCGTCTGATGCCACTGATGAGGATCGGGCTCAGAAAATATCCTCAGATGGTTGAGGCCATGGACAAGCGTCATCTGATGTACAATCAGCAACTCGAATATGTCCGTCAGGCCGAACGCGAAGGCCGCTGTCTCGTGATCCGTCCAGACGAGAAGCTGCCCATCGGCCATATCTCTCATGACCCAGAAGAGATGCGACACGTCTATGAAATAGGACGACGCAAGGGCGAAGAATGCATTGATGCCATCTGCCGATTCTTCGCTAAATAGTAAATCCGTAAATTGTAAATAAAACCCATGCGAATAGATATCATCACCGTATTGCCCGAGATGCTCGAAGGATTCGTACACGAGTCGATCCTGGCACGGGCAGAGAAGAAAGGACTGGCAGAGATCCGTCTGCACAACCTGCGTGACTATACCCTCGACAAATGGCGTCGGGTGGACGACTATCCTTACGGAGGTAGTGCCGGGATGGTGATGCAGTGTGAGCCTATCGACCGTTGTATCACGGCCCTGAAAGCAGAGAGAGACTATGATGAGGTGATCTTTACCTCGCCCGATGGCGAGCGCTTTGACCAGCATATGGCCAACGAGCTCTCGTTGAAGGGCAATCTGATTATCCTCGCAGGGCACTATAAAGGTATCGACCAGCGTGTGCGTGATCATCTGATTACAAAGGAAATCTCTATTGGCGACTTCGTGCTGACTGGTGGTGAACTGGTGGCTGCGATGATTGCTGATGCCATCGT
>JAEETB010000326.1 GCA_016286575.1 Prevotella sp. | reverse complement strand
TCAGAATCATACGAATTAACAAATAACACTTAACCAAAATAGATAGAAGAATGGAATTACCCGATTTTATGAGTTATTCAGGCAAGTTCTCCAAGAAGGAGTTTTCCGAGAAACTTGCACGTATCGCCAAGCGAGCCGGTGCCAAACTGGTCTATGCTGCGCTGATACTATATTATACATTGCAGAGCGACAAAGTAAGCAAGAGCGACAAGGCCATCATCATCGGAGCCTTGGGTTATATGATCAGTCCGCTCGACGTGATTCCCGATGCCATTCCCATCGCTGGACTTACCGACGACTTTGCCGTGCTGCTCTATGTGCTGAAAAAAGTTTGGACGGGCATCGATCCTGAGATTGTGGAGAAGGCCAAGAAACGCCTTGCCAAGTGGTTCGATGAGGATGAGATCTCCGAAATCGGCAACCTCTTCGAAGGTGAGGAGTAGGATGTTGAAGCTAATAGTTAGAGATATGCTATGTGGCAGTTTCTGGCAGTAATCATCATCTTATTTGGCGCTGTTGTTTATGCGGCTTATCGCATTTATCAGACGCTCACATATGAGAATGAGGCCTGTAGAGGCTGTGCTTTAGCAGAAAAATGCAATCAGAAGCGAAAAAAAACAGGAAAAATTTTGCAGTGTCGAGAAAAATAGCTACCTTTGCACCCGCATTCTGAAAACGGTGCCTTGGATGAGTGGCTTAGTCAACGGTCTGCAAAACCGTCTACGGCGGTTCGAATCCGCCAGGCACCTCCCCAGAAAAGAGAAAAGCTGAAGAAGAAATTCTCCAGCTTTTTTTGTATTCTCTAACCACTAACTACAAACCCCTAACCACTAAAGTTTTGTGAGCTTGCGAAGCAAAACTTTATTCACACGCTGGATTCTGCGGCCACGCTTCTCAATGTCCTCACGTACATTATTTATATTATTAAAGAGGTCGCTGAAAGCGTTGAGCAGGAAATTGGGCTGACCTGCATCTTCTGTCGCATTGGGATTGGTGACGATCTTCAGTCCCAGATGCTCGATATGAACGTCGACATCGGTGCCTGTCATGATCGGATCGCCGTCGTAGTGGATGGCACCCTCTTCCTTGCGGTGGATATGCAGGTTCTTGGTACGAAAAGTCTTGATTTTCGAGTTGTTGCCCAGCGTCTTCATGAAGAGGTCGGCAGCTATCTGGGGCGCATCGAGCACGTCGAAGGGCTCCATGATGATCACGTCCATCTCCCCGTCCTTCATTGTGGCTCCTGGAGCGATGTAGGCATTGTTGCCGTATTGTGAGGCGTTGGCACAGGCTATCAGGAACGCCTTGTACTTCTTGGCGCCCGTCTCGTCCTCTACTTCGTAGGTCTCGGGCTTATAGCTCAGTCCTTCCTTCAGCACATTCTCCACGTAGGTGATCGGTCCGCGCTTGCCGGCCTCGGCGAACTTCAGCGAGATAAACGCGTCGAAGCCCATGCCGCAGGTGCAGAAGAAGGGCAGACCGTTGATGATGCCGTAGTCGAATGACTCGATCTTGGCGTCGTTGAGGATGGTGATGGCTTTCTTCGTGTCGAGCGGGATGCAGAGATGTCGGGCCAGTCCGTTGCCCGATCCACAGGGAATGATACCGAGGGCGGTGTCGGTGTGTACCAGCGAGCGAGCCACCTCGTTCACCGTGCCGTCACCACCCACAGCCACCACGATGTCGGTCTTGGCCTCGGCTCTGTCATGGGCAATCTCGGCGGCATGACCAGCGTATTCTGTGAATACGATTTCTGTGTCGAAGCGCTCCTTGTCGAGAGTGCTTTCTATCATGGCAGGTATCTCATCTTTCGAATGAGTACCCGATATCGGGTTCAATATGAATGTGATTTTCTTCTTTTCCATCTTCTTTTCAACTGCAAAAATACAAAAAAAAGACGAAAAACCGCATTTTTGTACGATAAAAATACATTTTAAGCACAATTATTAAGAAAAACTTGCACTATTTGATAAAAAATGTGTAACTTTGCAGCCTGAAAATACAAAACGAAGAAAACTTACCATATCGGAATGGGACAATTACAAGAGAAATATTCGCATTATCGTGAGCCTCAGAAATACATGGAGGCTGACGTATACCCCTATTTCCGTGCTATCGAAGGAAAGCAAGGCACAGAGGTTGAAATGGGCGGTCATAAAGTGTTGATGTTCGGTTCAAACGCCTATACGGGTCTGACCGGTGACCAGCGCATTATCGATGCTGCCAAGCGTGCGCTCGACAAGTATGGCTCCGGTTGTGCCGGCAGCCGATTCCTCAACGGAACCCTCGACCTGCACGTGCAGCTTGAGAAGGAAATCTCCGAGTTTATCGGCAAGGAGGACTGCCTTTGCTTCTCAACGGGCTTCTCTGTCAATCAGGGAGTACTGGCAATGGTTGTTGGCAAGGACGACTATATCATCTGCGACGATCGCGACCACGCTTCAATTGTGGACGGTCGTCGTCTTTCGTTTGCCAAGCAGCTCCACTACAAGCACAACGATATGGAGGATCTCGAGCGCGTGCTCCAGAAGCTGCCCCAGGAGGCCATCAAGCTCATCGTCGTCGACGGTGTCTTCTCCATGGAGGGCGATCTGGCCAAGCTGCCTGAGATTGTTGAACTGAAGCACAAGTACAACTGCTCGATTATGGTCGACGAGGCTCATGGTATCGGCGTCTTCGGCAAGCAGGGTAGGGGTGTCTGCGACCACTTCGGACTGACCGACGAGGTTGACCTCATCATGGGTACCTTCTCCAAGTCACTCGCATCGATTGGTGGATTCATCGCAGCCGACTGGGATACCATCAACTTCCTGCGTCACACCTGCCGCACCTATATCTTCTCGGCTTCGAATACGCCTGCTGCCACAGCCGCAGCTATGGAGGCGCTCCACATCATCCAGAAGGAGCCCGAGCGCATTCAGGCCCTTTGGGATGTCACCAATTACGCCCTGAAGCGTTTCCGTGAGGAGGGCTTCGAGATTGGTGAGACCGAGAGTCCTATCATTCCGTTGTATGTGCGTGATGTCAACAAGACCTTCCTCGTAACCGCCCTCGCATTCAAGTCGGGCGTATTCATCAACCCCGTGATACCTCCCGCATGTGCACCTCAGGACACACTTGTACGCTATGCCCTGATGGCTACCCACACCAAGGAGCAGGTTGACCGCTCGGTGGTTGCCCTGAAGAAGATCTTCGTTGAGCAAGGAATTATCAAGTAGATGAAAAATTAAAGATTTAATTCGCTTCGCTCAGAAGCTGTTGAAAATAAAAAGTTGTGGGCTGACTTCAAGAGTTGGCTCACATTTTTGTTAATATAGCTTAATTTATGGGTTAAAATTCAATGTTTAATGTTTAATGTTTAAT
>JAEETB010000325.1 GCA_016286575.1 Prevotella sp. | reverse complement strand
TGGTAGTCCTCCTGCGACTGCAGGTAATCCTCTTTGCTGATAAGCTTCTCACCGTAGAGTCGTTTGTTCTGCTCGAAGGTCCGCTGCTTGCGCTGGGTGTCCATGTCGAGCTGTGCCTGCTCCGTCTGGTTGTTCAGACGGTCTTGCTGCATGGCTACCTGCGTGTTTCGCAGCAGGTTCTGCTTCTCAGCCAGTTCTGCTTCGGCATTCAGAATCTGAAGGTCGAGGTTCGAATTGCTCAGACGGACGATCACGTCGCCTTTATGTACCATCGTTCCTTCTTCAACCACCTTTTCCATGACGATGCCACCTTCCTCGGGCGAAATCTGTACCACCTGGATAGGCAATACCTGTCCGTTGGTACGCACATAGTCCTTGAACTCCGCCTGGCACACATCGCTGATGGTCAACTCATCCTTATTGACTCTGAGCGTCGATGCATGGTTCCCAAACACCAGCCAGCCCAGGACGATAAGCACCAAGCAGGCCCCTGCCATATATGGCCAATACTTCATCAGCCGTTGTGTCTTTGTCTTTTCGATTACTCTGTCCATATTGCTTCTCCTCTATAATATCTTACCAATTGTTCCTTCACCATCGCCATCAGTTGGCACTGCAGCAGCGTTGCCTTTGAGTTCAGCAATTGTGCTGAAGTGGTACGCAAGTCGATAGCCGTACTCAACCCTTCTTCAAATTGGCGTTTCGTCAGTTGATAGGCGATGCTGTCGGCTTCTACTTTCTCCACCATCTGCACTGTCTGTTTCAGATAGCCTTGCCAGTCCTGCCAAGCCTCACGACTGAGTTTCTCCAACTCCAGCTGTTTCTGCTTGTATGTCTCCTGGGCAATACGATAGTTGTTCTTGGCCTTCCGTATGCTCGTAATGGTCTGCAGGCGATTGAACAGGGGAATACTCAATGTGGCACCCACATATTCACCCATATTGTTATTGAACTGATTGCTGAATGACTCTCCAACATCGGAATGAAGCGTATGATAGTAAGTGGTGTTCAGACCCGCACTCAACGAGAGAGATGGATAAAAGGCTGCGCGGGCCTGATGCCACTCATGTTTGCTGGCTTGCACTTGATATTGGGCAGCCTGTAGTTCCGGATTCAATTCTTGTACGAGTCCCAGTCCGTACGTTGCGGACTCTGAGTTCGTACCTGACGGACTTAGAGTTCGCACGTTACGGACTGACAGCAACAACGTATCCTGCATGGGGAAAGCCATCGTCTTCTTCAGTTCCAGCATGGCCGATGCATAGAGATTCTGTTGGCGGGTCAGCTCATAGTCGGCTTCTGCTTTCTGTGATTCTACCTGAGCCACATCAGCAGCACTCTTGCGTCCCACCTCTTCCAACAGGCGTATCTGTTTCAGTAGTAGTTCTGTTTCCTGCACTTTCTCGTCAGCCATCTTGACCAAACCTTCGTAATAGGCAACATTGGTGTAAGCTTGCAGGACATTCAATGCGGTCTGATCCTGCTTCTGGCGCAAGCTGGCTCGCCCCATCAATGTACTGGCCCCGGCGGCTTTCAAAGCATGAATGCGGCTGAAGCCATCGAAGACAGGTAGTGAGGCATATAACGAGTAGCCATTATAGAAGGTGCTCACATCGGTATAGCCGTTTGTCTCAGGGTCGATGGCACGTCCGAAGTTGTACTGGGCACCGATGCTGGCATCCACAGAAGGCAGGAATCGTCCGATGGCTCCAGTCTTGCTGGCCTTGTAGTTGTCAAGTTCCAGCTCTGCACGCTTCACTTCGTGGTTATGCTCCACAGCGTACTGCATACACTGCTGCATGGACCACTCGCCCTGAGCCAGTGACTGTCCGGCTGTAAACACAAGGAGGATTATCAATGCTTGTTTCATACTCAATTCTTGTTTTCGCTGATGCAAAGTTAGATGTTTATTTCATACTCTGCAAGCATTTTAGGTTGCCTGGATGCAGATCGTCTAATTTTTATACACCCCTTTGTATGATTTTTAGACGGAAAGTAGTAACTTTGCACCCATGAACAAGTACGGAACCATACTTATCGTAGATGACAATGCTTCAATTCTGACAGCGATGCACTATCTGCTGGATGATACTTTCGAGCGTGTACTGACCACTACCCAGCCCGAAGAAATCCTGAAGTTGATGGCTCAGCAGCCCGTCGACTTAGTCCTGCTCGACATGAACTTTACGCTTGGTGTCAACAATGGCAACGAAGGTCTGTTCTGGCTTCGAACCATCCGTAAGCAGCATCCGCAGACACCAGTCGTATTGCTGACTGCATACGCCGATGTCAATCTGGCTGTAAAGGGATTGAAGAACGGAGCGGCCGACTTCATCACCAAGCCGTGGGACAATGATGAACTGGTACGCAAGTTGAAGGATGTGCTCGATATGCAGAACGAAATCATCAGCCTCGATGAGATGGAAAAGGAACACATCCGTCGTACCATCGACCATTGTCACGGCAATCTCACTCAGGCTGCAGAACTTCTTGGAATTACCCGACAGACGCTCTACAATAAGATGAAACGGCTATGATGTGGCTTCTTATTATAATAGGTATCGTGTGCGTAGTTCTGCTGATTGCATTTATTCGCCATCAGCGGAAACTTCGTCTTCGTGCCCATCTGATGCAGGAAGCCATCCGTAATCGTGACTTCACCTTCCGTATGCCTACACACGGCCTGCTGCCTGGCGAACGCGCCATGCAGGAAACGCTGAATCAGTTGGGTGAGACCATCCGTCAACAGGTGAACCAGAACGAGGTGGAATCGTGGGAGCGGCTCACCCGTGTACTGACACACGAGATGATGAACGCAACAGCGCCCATCACCAGCATTAGCCAGTCATTGTTGAACCGTTCCGATGTAAAGGGGACGCCACTTGAGGATGGCATACGTGCCATCTTTGATACTTCTCAACACATGAGTAACTTTGTGGTTAACTACCGGAAGATGTCTGAACTGGAGAAACCGAAAATGGGCGAAGTCGCTCTGCGAACGATGATTGACGATATCAGCAAAGCCTATCCCCAATTGGCATGGGAAGTAAACGTCTCTCCTGATTTGAAAGTCAGTGCTGATGCAGGTATGTTACGCCAGGTATTGATGAACTTAGTAAAGAATGCCATCGAGGCCAATGCACAGAAGTTGCTCATAGATGTCCTTGAAGACAGTCTTCACGATAAACAAGTGAGTCTGTATATAGGTAACGATGGCCTTCCCATCCCTGCCGAAAATCGCCAGTCACTCTTTGTACCATTCTTCACCACCAAACGAAGCGGTAGCGGAATCGGCTTGTCTCTAAGTCGCAGAATGGTGATTCAGCAAGGCGGTATGCTCGAACTGGCTGATACACCGCGCCAA
>JAEETB010000324.1 GCA_016286575.1 Prevotella sp. | reverse complement strand
CAAAAACGCTTTACACTCGAAGATCTGAACTTTGGCGGTGTCAACTACAGGAATACACAGCCTAAGAACCTCTGGGTTACCTGGTGGGGTGATCAGCTGATGTATCAGGACGCAGAAGAAGGAGGCACCATCGCCAAGGACAAGAGCAGGACCACTCTGTTTACCCTCGACGAAGTGAATGCCACGCTGAAAGCTGAACCTTCATCGATGCACAGCGCCTTGATGGCAGAATACCCCTATGCTGATCAGTCGCTCGTACTGCTCAGCAACGACACCATCCAGATACTCTATGACTTCAAGTTGAAGCAAACCAAGATGGTGCAGCACATCCAAGGTACAGGGGATCAGGATTGGAACAAGGCTTCGCAAGCTATTGCCTATACAAAGGACTGGCAACTCTACGTGAGAGATGGCAACGACCAGGAATACCAGCTCTCAAGTGACGGTTCTCGTGAGATAGTCTATGGGCAGTCCGTCCATCGCAATGAGTTTGGTATCTACAAAGGCACTTTCTGGAGTCCCGATGGTCAGAAACTTGCCTTCTACCGCATGGACCAGAGCATGGTGGCCGATTATCCGCAAGTGGATATTTTCCCTCGTGAGGCAACCTATGAGCCTGATAAATACCCCATGGCTGGTATGACCAGCCACAAGGTGACGGTAGGCGTCTTCGACTTAAAGACGCAAAAAACGATCTATCTTCAGGCTGGCGATCCCACAGACCGCTATTTCACGAATATCGCATGGAGTCCTGACTGCAAGACGATCTTTATGTTCGAATTGAATCGTGATCAGAACGACTGCCGACTCGTATCATACAATGCTGAGACAGGCGAGAAAATCAAAGAACTCTATCGCGAGACATCCGACAAATATGTTGAGCCCCTGCATCCCATCGAATTCCTGCCTTGGGATGAATCGAAGTTTATCCTGCAGAGTCAGAAAGATGGCTTCAACCACCTTTATTTATATAATAAGGATGGGCAGCTGCTGAAGCAACTCACCACTGGACCTTGGGTAGTGATGGAACTCCTGGGCTTCAACAAGAAGTCGAAAAGTGTTATCATCCTTTCAAACGAGAAGAATCTGCTACAGAAGAATCTCTATGCCGTGAATGTCAAGACTGGCAAGCGTACACTGCTCGACGATGGCATTGGCGTTACTCGCACAGCAGTTCTCTCAGCTTCAGGCGAACAGGTATACCAGAAATACAGTGCACCAGAGATACCGCTGAATATCGATGTGCGCAAGACTTCTGACGGGAAAGGGTATCAGTTGCACAAGGCTGAGAATCCCTGGAAGGATTACCAGCAACCCATTTTCGAAATGGGCAGCATCAAGGCGGCAGACGGTGTCACAGACCTCTATTACAGAATGGTGAAACCTGCCGATTTCGACGCTGCGAAACAGTATCCAACCGTCGTATATGTCTACGGTGGTCCCCATGCCCACAATGTCGACGCATCCTGGCATTGGGCCAGCCGCTCGTGGGAAACCTATATGGCTCAGAAGGGCTATATCGTCTTCATCCTCGACAACCGTGGTTCAGAAAATCGTGGCATCGCCTTTGAGCAGGCCACCTTCCACCAACTGGGACAGATTGAGATGCTGGACCAGATGAAGGGTGTCGACTATCTGCGCACGCTTCCCTATGTCGACATGTCGCGCCTGGGTGTTCATGGCTGGAGTTTCGGAGGTTTCATAACCATCACACTGATGACCAATTATCCTGACGTTTTCAAGGTTGGCGTTGCGGGTGGTCCTGTGATCGACTGGAAATGGTATGAGGTGATGTATGGCGAACGTTATATGGGCACGCCTGAGAATAATCCCGAGGGCTACGCCAAATCCAGTCTCATCCCAAAGGCTGGGAACCTGAGGGGCAAGCTGCAGATCATCACAGGCTATAACGACCCGACGGTGGTGCCCCAGCACTGCCTGTCATTCCTCGATGCCTGTATCAAGGCTGGCACACAGCCTGATTTCTTCGCTTATCCAGGCGAGCCCCACAACATGCGCGGCCATGCCAGCGTCCATCTGCATGAGCGCATCACCCAGTACTTCGAAGATTACCTGAAGAAATGAAAAGTGAAAAATATATGAAATTATTATTATTAGGAAGTGGCGGTCGTGAGCACGCCCTCGCTTGGAAAATTGCTCAGAGCAGTAAATGTGAGAAACTCTATATCGCCCCAGGCAATGCTGGTACCAGCAACTGCGGCGAAAACGTTGCTATGAAGGCTGACGACTTCGAGGCCATCAAGCAGTTTGTGGTCGAAAAAGGCATCAATATGGTGGTTGTTGGTCCTGAGGATCCTCTCGTGAAAGGCATCTACGACGAATTGAAAGTGGATACTCGCACGAAGGACGTACCCGTTATCGGTCCCTCAAAGGCTGGTGCCGTCCTCGAAGGTTCCAAGGATTTCGCCAAGGGTTTTATGCAGCGTCACAACATCCCCACAGCCCGTTATCAGACATTTGACGGTGAGCATCTGGAGGATGGTCTGAAGTTCCTCGAGACACTCGAGGCACCTTATGTCCTGAAGGCCGATGGTCTGTGTGCTGGTAAAGGTGTACTGATCCTCCCTACCCTCGATGAAGCCAAAAAGGAACTGAAGGAAATGTTAGGCGGTATGTTCGGCAATGCCTCATCGATGGTCGTCATCGAAGAGTTTATGAGCGGTATCGAGTGTTCGGTATTCGTACTGACTGATGGCAAGCACTACAAGATTCTGCCCGAGGCCAAGGATTATAAGCGTATTGGCGAGCACGATACCGGCCTGAATACGGGTGGTATGGGCTCTGTGACCCCTGTTCCATTCGCCACTAAGGAGTGGATGCAGAAGGTGGAGGATCGCATCATTCGTCCGACTGTAGAGGGATTGGCCGCTGAGGATATCGACTATAAAGGATTTATCTTCTTCGGACTTATCAACCGCACGAACACGCCTACAGGTGAGCCTGAGCCATACGTCATCGAATACAACTGCCGCATGGGCGACCCGGAAACAGAGAGTGTGATGCTCCGTTTGAAGAGCGATATCGTGGATCTGTTTGAGGGTGTAGCTGCTGGCGATCTTGATAAACGTTCTATCGAGTTCGATGAGCGTGCAGCTGTCTGCGTGATGCTTGTCAGCGGTGGTTATCCTCAGGCATACAAGAAGGGCTACCCCATCAAGGGCATTGAGAAGGTTGATGGCAGTATTGTCTTCCACAGTGGCACAGCTATGAAAGATGGTGAGGTTGTGACAGCAGGTGGACGTGTCATCGCTGTCAGCAGCTATGGCAAGGACAAGGCTGAAGCCCTGCAGAAATCATTCGAGGAAGCCCAGAAGATAGATTTCACTGACAAATATTTCCGTCGTG
>JAEETB010000323.1 GCA_016286575.1 Prevotella sp. | reverse complement strand
CTTCAGCAGTGTCACCACCTCAGGCTTGTTTTCCACAATACGCTCCATCAAGGTCTTTCCCAGTCCACCCTTCAGAGCAGCAATACTCTTCACCGTTGGAGGCAACTGACAATGATCGCCAGCGAGGATGACACGCGACACGCGACGGATAGGGATCCAACAAGCTGCTTCGAGCGCCTGTGCAGCCTCGTCAATAAACAAAGTGCCGAACTTCTGTCCCTCTAGCAGATGATTGGCTGAGCCCACGAGTGTACAGGCGATAACGCGGGCCTCACCAAATAGTTGGGCGTTAATACGTACCTCCAGTTCGGTGGCACGTTCCTTGAGTCTTTCTATCTTCTGATGATATTTCTCGTCGCCTCGTTTATGGTGTGCCCTCAACCCACGGATAGCCTTACGGATGGACCAAAGCATCTCATAGTCGGGATGGGCCTCAAAACGGCGCTCATAGGTAAACGAAAGCATCTTGTCGTTCACACGTGTGGGATTACCGATCCGCAGTACGTTGATGCCACGATCCACCAGTTTCTCCGATATCCAGTCGACAGCCATATTGCTCTGTGCACATACCAGCACCTGATTCTCACGTCGCAGTGTCTCGTAGATAGCCTCCACGAGGGTCGTGGTCTTTCCCGTTCCCGGAGGGCCATGAACCACAGCCACATCCTTTGCCCACAATACCCTATTGACAGCCTCCTCCTGCGTAGGATTCAAATAAGGGAAGTGCATCGGTGCAAACGTGAATGTCTCAGCTTTCAGACGGGAGTAGAAGAGGTCACGCAGATAGCCCAGGCGGCCCTTCGCCTTCATCACGCGGTCGAGTGCCTCAAACATGGTCTTATAACTTGTCTCGTCGAAAAAGAGCTGGATACCCACCTGTTCAGCACCCTGCACGTCGATCAGCTGTCCGTTGTCAGGCACTGCCACCACCATTCTGTCGCCATCCACGTAGCTCACACTGGCGGTGAAGTTGAAATACTTGATCTGGTTCTTTTCGTCGATACGGAAAAAGGCTACAGGTCTGCCAAACTCAAAATTATGCTCTATCTCATCGTCATCACCCTGACGGAAAACCTCGACCACGAACTGATTCAACGAGTTATAATAGCTTTTGCCCATTTTTAGCGGAAACCAGGCATCGCCACGTTTCACCTTTCGCTGCAGTCCCATTTCCTCGGTCTGTTTGCGAAAAGCCTCCTTCTCGGTCTGATACTCCAACTGGAGCAGCAGCCGTTGTTGTTGTAATGCCTGTATCGCTGTTGTCATAATTGCGTGCAAAGTTACGACATTTTTTTGCATTTTACAAAAAAAGCAGTAACTTTGCAGCCGAAATGAAACAGATATTGCTGATAAACGATGTGGTAGGCTACGGCAAAGTGGGCATGGGTGCCATGTTGCCAATTCTCTCCTACCTGGGCATTCCCACCTATAGTCTGCCCACAGCTCTCGTGTCGAACACCCTCGACTATGGAAAGTTTAACATCCAAGATACTACGGACTATATTCGCGGTACCCTACCCGTATGGAAAGAACTCGGCTTTAGTTTCGATGCCATCTGCACAGGACTGATGTTCAGCGACGAACAAGCCAAGCTCGTGGCCAGATACTGTCAGGAACAGGGCGAACAGGGCACCTGGGTCTTCGTAGATCCCATCCTCGGAGACGGAGGAAGGCTCTATAACGGTATGACCCAGAAACAAGTGGAATTGATGCGCGAGATGGTCAGCGTGGCTCACCTGACCTTCCCCAACTATACAGAGGCCTGTTATCTGACCGACACACCTATCAAGATGGAAGGCATCAGCTGGGAAGAAGCAGGCGACCTGCTCGACAAACTGCGCGATATCGGCTGTAAGTCGGCACTCATCACGAGTTGCAAAATTGATGGCCAAAATGCCGTAGCTGGCTTTAACCACTTCAACGACAACTATTTCCACCTGAACTATCATGAGATTCCAGGACTTTTCCATGGAACAGGTGACATCTTCTCTGCCGTACTCATCGGACATCTGATGAATGGTGAGTCGTTGAGAGTGAGCACACGAACGGCCATGGATACCGTCTTCCGTATGATCGACCGCTATAGGGACACTGACGACAAGAATCGCGGCATACCCGTTGAGAAATGTCTCGATCTGTTGTAATCACGCATCTCCTTGCATTATTGGCATGAAAAAAGCCGGGCACCTGGTAAAGAAGTGGTCCGGCTTTCTGATTTAATAAATATAATGCAAAGATAGCGTTTTCTCAACGCGATTCTACTACTATAACTGAGAATTCGAAAAACCTTGCAAGAAAAACTGTTAAATTATGTTATTTGATGACATTTTCCTAAATTCTTTGTAATTTTGCAAATGAATGAACCCCATGCATACTCTCCATACAGACCTGCCGAAGCCAGAGCGGTTTACATACCCCTTCTTCTACGAGCCTCATCCGCTATGCCTGCTGGCAGCTGAGGAGGTAAAGCAGGAAATCAGGCGCATCAACCCCAAGGAGGGTAAAATGTTCGGCGTCCTCGTAGTGGAGACTGTCCAGCAACAGCTGGGATTCCTCGCTGCCTATTCAGGACTGCTGGAGGGGCATAACGACTGGGGCTACTTTGTGCCCCCCATATTTGACGCCCAACAGCCCAACGGCTATTTCAAGACCCGTGAACGTGAGATCATGGCATCAGAGGAGCACAAACAAATGTCACAGGAGCTTCAGACATGGCTTTTCCATCAATATCAGCTACTGAACGCGAGGGGTGAGACAAAGGATCTGGTGGACGTATGGCAGGATTACCACTGCTCCGAGCGCATCCGCAGAAAGTTTCCACTGCCACCAGGAGGCACAGGCGACTGTTGTGCACCCAAACTGCTGCAATATGCCTATAAAGAGGGGCTGAAGCCCATTTGCATGGCAGAGTTCTGGTGGGGCGAAAGTCCGAAGAACCTGATCCGTCATCACGAGCAGTTCTACCCTGCCTGTCGAGGCAAATGCAAGCCAGTACTGACGTGGATGATGCAGGGACTCGATGTCGATCCCAGTCCCGAAGAGACCAATACTTCTCATCTGGGAGCAGAGATCGTGTATGAAGACGAGGCAGTGGTCGTCGTCAACAAACCATCGGGGATGCTCAGCATGCCAGGACGACAGGAGACCTATTCCGTAGCCACATGGGCAGAGGAGCGTTGGCCAGGTTCGATGGTAGCCCATAGACTGGACATGTCTACATCAGGCATTATCCTCGTGGCTAAGACAGAGGAAGCCTATCACGCGCTGCAGGAGCAGTTTACTGAGCGAGTCATCAAAAAGAAATACTTCGCCATCGTGGAAGGCATACCCAAGAATGAACATGGTATCGTCAACCTGCCACTCAGTAGCGACCC
>JAEETB010000322.1 GCA_016286575.1 Prevotella sp. | reverse complement strand
TTGCGAAGATTAAGGTATATGTTTCATCAAAAACAGATAATCATGGAAGAATTGAAGAAAATCACATTGAATGATGTTCCTGGCGGATACGCCATGTGTTCACGAGACGACTGTGCCGTGTGCAACCACTGTCTGCGTCATATTGCTTTTCAGGAAGTAGGGAAAGATCTCAAGATGTTATTTCAGGTCAATCCCCTGCGCGTTGTCCCTTCTGACAAGTGCGAATATTTCAGAACTGACGAGCCTGCCACTTATGCGCGAGGCTTCAAGAACATGCAGCAGTCGATGACGCCTCCTCAGTATCAGACATTCTCATGTCGACTGATAGGGAAGTTTGGTCGCACAGGTTATTTCGAGCGTCGTCGAGGAGAACGGCTCTGTTCACCATCAGAGATCGAAGCCATCCGCAACGTGCTTCAGGAGATTGGCCTGCCGGATCTCGAGTTTGACGGCTATCAGAAGCAGTATAACTGGTGGGACTAAACTCCAACATTTGCCAATTCTTAGTACATAACTACCGCACTCCAGTGCGCCTTAGGGCGCACTGGAGTGCATACGTTAGCGCACTAAAGCCCGCTCATGCTCGATAAAGCATGAGCGAACTCTGCTATATTCTCAAGATGCAATAATAAAATACCACAAAAACAAAAAGTCACCTTACAATAATAATAACGTTTACCCGTTTTATAAAAAAGAAAACAAATATGAAACAGGTTAAAACTTTATTTCTTGCTTTTTTTCTATTCCCTATCACAGCATTTGCGCAGCTCGAAAGTGTGAAGGAACTTTCAATGAAGTCTGAATATTTCAACCACGAGCGGCAGGTGCTCATTTACACACCTGGAGGCTACCAGCAGTTCGACCAGACTTACTACGATGTCATTTACGTATTCGACGCGCAGTGCCGTGAGATGTTCGACCTCGTACACTGCCTGCTTAACATGGCTTGCAAACCTGACCCCGACGGCGGCAGGAGCACGAGTTTCATTATCGTGGGCATTTGTTCGCCAAACCTTTGGGAAATCAACTATTTCCGCAACCACGACTACCTGCCCATGCCCCTACACGGCAATAACGGACTTTTCAAGGAAGGTTACTACTACGGCAAATCGCCCGACCTGAAGAAGTTCGTCAAGAATGAGTTGATGCCATACGTGAAGAAGAACTACCGCACGTCGGGACGCTCCCTCGGCATCGGCCATTCACTGAGTGCATCGTTCGTGCTTGACGCGATGATTACCGACGACCTTTTCGACGACTACATCGCCATATCGCCCAACTGCAGCTACGACGAGTACCGTCTGGCCACGGACATTGAGAACTACCATTTCAAGAACCGCAAGGCTCCCCGTTTCATCTATGCGTCGATGTCTGGCGAGATTGACAGCGAACCTGAGTACTGGGGCGATGATTGGAAAGCGGGCTGGGAGCGTGTCAGCACGTTCCTAAAGGAAAAGTCCCACTTCCCCGAAAACACTGTCACATCCGTGCATACCTTCCCCGGCTATTACCATTACAACGGCTTTATGCCCAGCCTCACACAAGCCCTGAACGACTACATAGTTTTCGGAGCCAAGAACCTGGTGAGCTATGTCGGCGAAGAGACCTATCCCGTTCACATCGAACTGCGAGGCAAGAACCTAACCGACACCATCTACATCACTGGCAACCAGGATGCGCTGGCCAACTGGGAGGCAAAGGGCGTCAAGATGACGCTCACTAGCGACAGCATCGCCTCTATCGACCTCCGTCTGCACCTGCCAGCACAGTTCAAGTTCACCCGAGGCAGTTGGGAGCGCGAGGCCATTATTTCAAATGCCGACGCAGGCAACCACATCATACATGATGCCGAACATGCTACTCGCGTGTATCGCCTGTGGGAGAGAAACCAGTAGATGGAAGAATAACAAAAGATATGGTTTATAAATAGCCCCGATGAGCGCGATGGTCATCGGGGCTTATTCATTGCATGGGGTTCTCAAAAGTTACTTGATGAACTTATGAGAAGAAAGCATCTTGGCGGGATCGAGGGCCTCGTCAAGCTTCTCCTGAGTCATGAGACCCTTCTCGAGCACGATGTCATAGACACTGCGGTTGGTCTCGAGAGCCTCCTTAGCAACCTTCGTAGAGGTCTTGTAGCCAATGTAGGGATTCAGGGCTGTCACGATACCGATTGAGTTCTTAACCATCTCGAGGCAACGCTCCTTGTTGACGGTAATACCGAGTACACACTCCTCTGTAAGGGTCTCGATGGCGTTCTTCAGCCAGATAAGGCTCTCGAAGAGCGACTCAGTAATTACAGGCTCCATCACGTTGAGCTGCAGCTGACCAGCCTCAGCAGCGAATGATACGGTTGTATCGTTACCAATCACCTTGAAGCAAACCTGATTGACAACCTCAGGAATAACGGGGTTCACCTTTCCTGGCATGATGGAAGATCCAGGTGCCTTTGGAGGCAGGTTGATCTCATTGAGACCACAGCGAGGACCAGAAGCCATCAGACGGAGGTCGTTACAGATCTTAGAGAGCTTCACAGCCAGACGTTTCAGGGCTGATGAGTAGCTGACATAAGCGCCTGTATCAGGTGTTGCCTCTACGAGGTCAGCAGCGCTGACGAAGGCCTCGCCTGTGAGCTTCGACAGGTTGGCAGCACAGAGCTTAGCGAAGCCAGGAACAGCGTTCAGACCTGTACCGATGGCTGTACCACCCATATTGATCTCGTGGAGCAGCTTCACGTTGCGCTCGAGGTTCAGAATTTCCTCCTCAAGGTTGTTAGCGTAGGCATTGAACTCCTGACCTGAAGTCATAGGAACGGCATCCTGCAGCTGTGTACGACCCATCTTGATGCAATCCTTGAACTCGTCGCCCTTGTAGCGGAAGGCGCTGATAAGGCCTGTGAGGGCTGCAATCAGACTCTTGTTCATACGAACGAGGGCCAGACGGATGGTGGTGGGATATACGTCGTTAGTAGACTGTCCGCAGTTACAGTGGTCGTTAGGATAGCAGTACTGATAGTCGCCCTTCTCGTGACCCATGATTTCCAGGGCACGGTTGGCAATCACCTCGTTAGCGTTCATATTAACTGAGGTACCTGCACCACCCTGCATCATGTCGATGGGGAAGTTATCATGCCACTTACCATCGATGAGCTCACGACAGGCCTGAGCGATGGCTCCAGAGATCTCGTCGTTGATCACACCGAGAGTGTGGTTGGTTTCTACTGCTGCCAGCTTCACGTAAGCGATGGCAATGATAAAGTCGTGATACATCGACATCGTCTTGCGCGAGATGTGATAGTTGTTGATACCACGCTGTGTCTGTACGCCGTATAATGCATCGGCTGGTACTTTGAGTTCGCCTAAGAGGTCGGACTCTACTCTGAATTTCTG
>JAEETB010000040.1 GCA_016286575.1 Prevotella sp. | reverse complement strand
GCAAGGAATACGGTTTCCAGGTCGAGTATCAACTGGCCAATGGCGGACAGACCCGTTTCCACTCTGTGCTGAACGGATTGGCCCTGATCCCTGACAATGCTGAGGGTGTGGTGGGTGTACACGATGGTGTACGTCCATTCCCCAGCATCGACGTGATACGTAACTGTTATACGACAGCAAGAGAAAAGAAAGCCGTCATCCCTGTCATCCCCGTTGTAGAAACCGTAAGGCATTTATTAGTCCATAGTAAAGATAAATCCATAACTGTTCCGAGGGATGAGTATCGCTTAGTGCAGACGCCCCAGACATTCGACATCCAGCTCCTGAAGGCTGCCAACCGCCAGCCTTATAACGATGGTTTTACTGACGATGCCTCAGTCGTAGAGAGTTATGGTCATGAGATCACGCTGGTAGAAGGCAATCGCGAGAACATTAAGATCACCACACCCTACGATATGAAGATTGCGGAAGTGTTAATATAATATGGATATATTAAGTCAGGACATACAGTATCTGCCAGGGGTGGGACCGAACAGGAAAAAGATACTGGGCGAAGAACTTGGTATCCATACCTATGGTGACCTGATCAACACTTACCCCTATAAATATGTCGACCGTTCCAAAGTCTATACCGTCCACGAGTTGACGGGCGACATGCCCTTCGTACAAATCGTGGGCAAGATCCTCAGTTTCGAGACTTTCCAAATGGGACCACGCAAAGAACGTGTAGTAGCCCATTTCAGCGACGGCACCGGCATCATGGACCTTGTGTGGTTCCAAGGTGGGAAATATGCCAAACAGACCTATCAGATTGGTGTCGACTACATCGTTTTCGGCAAGCCTACCGTCTTCAACAACCGCATCAACGTGACCCACCCCGATATAGACAGAGCCGATTCGCTGGAACTCTCGACGATGGGTATGCAGCCCTACTACTCCACGACCGAGAAAATGAAGAAACGAGGTCTCAACTCGCGTACTCTCGAAAAACTGATACGCAGCCTGCTTGAGAAACTGCCCCCGTTGCCAGAGACCATCCCCGACTTTATCACTGGCCCACGCTACCTCATCTCACGCGACGAGGCCTTACGACAGATCCATTACCCCAAGACTGCCAAGGAGATGGAGCGTGCACGTCTGCGTCTGAAGTTTGAGGAGCTGTTCTACATCCAATTGAATATCTTGAGATACGCCAGCGATCAGCGACGCAAATACAGAGGTTATATCTTCTCGCAGGTAGGTGAGGTGTTCAATACATTCTTCCACCATCATCTGCCCTTCCCACTCACGGAAGCCCAAAAACGAGTCATCCGCGAAATCCGTAAGGACATGGGAAGCGGGCGACAGATGAACCGTCTGCTACAAGGTGATGTAGGTTCAGGCAAGACCCTCGTAGCGCTCATGTCGATGCTGATTGCCATCGACAACGGTTATCAGGCTTGTATCATGGCACCTACGGAAATCCTGGCAGAACAGCACCTGCAGACAATGATGGGTTTCCTGAAAGACATGGACTTGCGCGTAGCTCTCCTGACAGGTATCGTGAAAGGCAAGCGACGTGAGGAAGTACTGGAAGGACTGCTCGACGGTACCATACAGATTCTTGTAGGCACCCATGCCGTCATCGAGGACACAGTGCAGTTCGCACGTCTGGGGTTTGTTGTCGTCGATGAACAGCACCGTTTTGGTGTGGCCCAACGAGCCAAACTCTGGAGCAAGAGCATGAATCCTCCCCATGTATTGGTGATGACAGCCACCCCCATCCCACGTACCCTCGCTATGACGCTCTATGGCGATCTCGACGTAAGTGTGATCGACGAGCTCCCACCAGGTCGTAAACCCGTAAGGACCACCCACGTCTTCGACACCCGTATGACCACCCTCTACGACGGAATCCGCCAGCAGATCCGTGAAGGGCGCCAGGTATATTTCGTATTCCCGCTGATTGAAGAAAGCGAGAAGAGCGACCTGAAGAATCTCGAAGACGGCTTCGAAGTGCTGAAGCAAGCCTTCCCAGACTTCCGACTCAGTAAGGTTCACGGTCGTATGAAGCCTAAGGATAAAGAAGATGAGATGCAGAAGTTCGTGAAAGCTGAGACGCAGATCCTCGTAGCCACCACCGTGATTGAGGTTGGAGTCAATGTACCGAATGCCTCAGTGATGGTCATTCTTGATGCCCAGCGTTTCGGTCTGGCACAACTCCATCAGCTCAGGGGACGTGTAGGTCGTGGTGCAGACCAGAGTTTCTGTATTCTCGTCACTCCCTACAAGCTCAGTGAGGAGACCCGTAAGCGCATCGATATCATGTGCGACACCAACGACGGATTCCGTATCGCTGAGGCCGATCTGAAGCTTCGCGGACCTGGTGATTTGGAAGGAACACAACAAAGTGGGATGGCCTTCGATTTGAAAATCGCCGACATCGCCCGCGATGGTCAGATTGTGCAGATGGCCCGTGATGAAGCCCAGAAAATCATTGATGACGACCCAGAATGCACCTCTCCGCGCTATGCCATTTTATGGAATAGACTTAACGAATTAAAGAAAACAAATATTAATTGGGCCGCCATTTCATAGGAAAAGTGTTAAAACAACACAAAATTTTGTTAACGCAGACACCGTTTATGCATGTTTTCGGAATAAATTCTCTATCTTTGCACCGAATTTATGCTCTAACAGACAAACCAGAATTAAATGATGATATTAAAATCTTTAAAGACAGCAGCATTACTGGCATTCATGGCATTGACTTCCACGCCTTCACAGGCGCAGGATCTTTTGGCCCGTCAGGCTCCCGTCGATCGGAAAATGAAAGCTGTTGACTCTATAGTTCTCCATAGACTGATTGAACAGGAAATGTATGAAAACCCTGCAGGCGACCTGTATGACGAGTGGGACAACCAGTTGACTCATTATTCAGGTGTAGCTCTTCCCGATGAGGCTACCATCGATCTGCGCGGATTCTGCATGCCTACCCCCAGCCGCGTCGTCACATCAAACTTCGGAGCACGTTGGGGACGTCAGCACAAAGGTCTCGACATCAAGGTATATATCGGCGATACCATCCGTGCCGCATTCAGTGGTAAGGTGCGCATCGTGAAGTACGAACCGAAGGGCTATGGAAAATATGTGGTGATCCGCCACTACAACGGATTGGAGACCTACTACGGTCACATGTCAAAGCAACTCGTTACAGAAAATCAGGAAGTGAACGCCGGCGATCCTATCGGTCTCGGTGGTAACACAGGCCGCAGTACAGGTTCTCACCTGCATTTCGAGACACGTCTTTGTGGCGTTGCCCTGAACCCAGCCCTGATGTTTGATTTCCGTAATCAGGACGTCGTAGGCGACTTCTATACTTTCAAGCGTAGCCGTTATGCGTCAGAGTCAGCACAGGCAACCCGTCTGCGTGGTGCCAATGCCGAGGGTGGAAACGGTCGTTTCGACACTGATGAGGATGAGGACGACGAGTTGGCAATCGCAGCACCTTCAGTAACCTTCGCACCTGAGGTACATTTCCACAAGGTTAAGAAGGGTGAGACACTGCAGGCCATCGCCCGTAAGTGTCATACGACAGTCGATAACCTCTGCAAGTTGAATCGCATCGGTAAGAACATCCGCTTGATGCCAGGACAGATTTTGAAATATAATTAATTAAAATAAGCTTTGTTCATATAAAAGAGTCCCGCCAACAATGGATGGCGGGACTCTTTCTTTTGGAACTCTTTCTTTTATTTCAGTGTCTTCAGCAGGAACTGTGTGACAAGGTCCGTCGAACGGTAGATGTTCTGTGAGAACCCGTGATCGAAGTATTCCTGCATCACATACTCACTCCTAGGCCAGATCTGATGGTAGCGCTCGCCATAGGTGTATGGCACCACGCGATCGGCATTACCATGAACAATGATAGCAGGTCCCTGATACTTCGCAGCCGTCTCATAAATGGGCAGGTTGAAGGCCGTCTTGATATAGTTGCCACCCAACTTCATACCACCCCAGAGTTCGATAAACTCACCTGGGTCAAATGGATCGTAGGTCTTACCCATCGTATTACCCTTGATGGCATCTTCACGCAATACGGCAGCAGGTGCCATCAGTGCCACAGCCTTGAAGGCGGACTCACCCTGTTCGGCACTCAACTCTCCAGCAGTCATCGAAGCCACGACACCACCCTGGGAATGGCCAACGATAGCCAGATCGCTGACATAACGCAGATCGCGTACATATTCTACAACCTTCTTGGCATCCTCAATCTCGTTGGGCACAGTCATGTCCTTGAATTCGCCCTCGCTCTGGCCATGGCCATTGAAGTCGAAACGGATACTGGCAATGCCGTGAGCCTGAAGCGAATCACAGATGAGTTCGAAAAGAGGACCGTCCTTCGTTCCACCAAAGCCGTGACAGAAGATCACCATCGGACACTTCTCGCCTTCCTTCAGCTCCGGCTTCTGGATGAGGGCCGATAGTTTTCCGTGATCACCGTCGATGCTGACACTCTCACCTTTCTTGGCTGGTACATAGGCACCGGTAGTCAACTCCTTCAGATACTTGTCCACCTTATAGGTCAGAACCGTTGAGAGCTTCACCTGACCGTCAGGACCGATCACCACCATCGAAGGAATCCATTTCACCCCATAGGCCTGAGCGATATCAGTCTCTTTGAACTTCTTCAGCTCACTGACCTGCGGATAGTCAATCTCATACTTTTCGATGGCTTTCTTCCAGGCTTCCACATCCGTATCCATCGAAACGCCCAGGAACTCCACACCATGCTGCTTATACGCACGGTACATACGCACGATCTCAGGCGCATCCTTACGACAATCAGGACACCACGATGCCCAGAAGTCGAGCACCACCGTCTTGCCCTTGGCCCACTTTGCAAACTGGAACTTCTTCCCGTCAGGCGTCTGCATCTTGAAGTCAGGAGCGGCTGTGCCAGGCTGAATCAATTCCGTTGCATACTTGCTGTCCATGTCCTTCTGAAGACCGAACTGCGCTTTCACTTCTACCGTTGCTCCAACCAGGAGTAGAGCGGCCAAAACATTTGATAATCTCATATTAACTAAAAAAAGTTTCTGCAAAAATACAATTATTTCTCGGAAAAACACAAATAAAATTTGGTTATTCTCTCGATTTGCATTATATTTGCAGAAAATTTAAACTATAAATCTTATGTACGACAAAGAAAGAGGGCTTTTCATCGCCCATTGCGCTAACGGCGCACTCAGCATTACAGGTAAAATGGCTAACCGGCATGGTCTCATAGCCGGTGCTACAGGTACAGGTAAGACCGTCACTCTGCAGGTGATGGCCGAGACATTCTGCCAGGCAGGCGTACCCTGCTTCATGGCCGACATGAAGGGCGACCTCTCAGGTATCTCCCAAGTGGGTAAGTTGAGCGGCTTCATCGAGAAGCGTATGCCTGAGTTTGGCATCGAGAACCCGGAGTTCCAAAGTTGTCCAGTACGCTTCTTCGATGTCTTTGGCGAACAAGGTCACCCCATGCGCGCCACCATTTCACAGATGGGACCGATGTTGCTCTCACGACTGCTGCAACTGAACGAGACCCAGGACGGTGTACTGAACATCGTGTTCCGTATTGCCGACGAGCGCGGACTGCTGTTACTCGATCTGAAGGACCTGCGCGCCATGCTCGACTGGGTATCGAAAAACGCCAAGGAATATACCACGAAATACGGCAATATCTCCACTGCCACCGTGGGGGCTATCCAGCGCGCCCTTCTACAGCTGGAGAACCAGGGAGCCGATAAGTTCTTCGGTGAACCCTCGTTCGACATTTACGACCTCATGCAGACCGAGGGTGGCAAGGGTATCATGAACGTGCTGGCTGCCGACAAACTGATGATGCAGCCGAAACTGTATTCCACCTTCCTGCTGTGGTTGCTCTCCGAGCTCTACTCCACCCTGCCCGAGGTGGGCGACCTGCCTCTGCCGAAGCTCGTATTCTTCTTCGACGAGGCACACATGTTGTTCGACGGCACCTCAAAGGCACTGCTCGACAAGATTGAGCAGGTCATCCGTCTCATCCGTTCGAAGGGCGTAGGTATCTACTTCATCACGCAGAGTCCTACGGACATTCCTGAGAATATCCTGGGGCAGCTCGGTAACCGTGTACAGCATGCCCTGCGCGCTTACACTCCAAAAGACCAGAAGGCCGTGAAGACAGCAGCCGACACCTTCCGTGCCAATCCGGCATTCAAGACCGATGAAGCCATCATGAACCTGGAGACAGGTGAAGCCCTTGTGAGCTTCCTCGACGAGAAAGGCGCACCCAGCGTCGTTGAACGTGCCAAGATACTGTTCCCGTTGTCACAGATTGGCGCCGTGACAGAAGGTCAGCGACTCGACATCATCAAGCAGAGCCGCATCTATGGCAAGTACGACACACCTATCGATCGTGAGAGTGCCTTTGAAGTACTGATGGCTGAAGCTGAGCGTCAGCTGGCAGAAAGAGAACAACAGGAGGCCGAGATTGACATTCCGAAGCCTGAGGAAGGCAAGGCTGAGAAGAAAAAGTCAGGCATGATGAGTAAAGTATGGAAAGCCGTACTCACAGCCGTTACCTCTACCCTCGCCACCATCCTGGGCACCTATGTCAGCGACAAGGTAACGGGTAAGAAGACGAAGTCAAGGACTTCTGCCACAGGCCGCGTCGTCAAGAATGCCACCAGCGCTGCCACCCGCTCCATCACCAAAGAACTCACCCGCGACATCCTCGGCAACCTGGTGAAATAGTGCTGTAGTCCGTTGCTAAATATTTGTAGCACAGATTGTATAGACGTAATTGTCTCTGCAAACTGTGCTATATTTATATTTGGCGGTGTTGATGACGGTCTTCATGTCGTTGCTGATCCCAGTACCGATGAGTTTCATTGTGGCCTCCTTCATCGTCCACAGGCGAATAAATGCTGCTGCCGGGTTATCAGCCAACTTAATAAGACTTATCTCCTTGTCGTTCATCGTGTAGTTTACCAACGACTCCTTATATTCACGAATACTCTCCACATCGACGCCCACAGGCCGATCGCTCAAGACGCAAATTGTAGCCTCTTTGCAATGACTCAGATTGAAGCAGATTTCAGGATGACCCTCGATCGAAGGTTTACCATGCTCATTGTAAACAAACACAGGATTCTCCGTGATGCCGTATTCTTGTTGAAGCCCCTTCTTCAACAGTTTATAAGCCAACACACAAAGTCTCTGCCCCTGTTCGTACTTGAACTTCAGTGCCTGCTCCCGCCGCTGCGCCGAAATCTCCTTCAGAGCCGCCTCAAGATCAAAGTCCCATATATTCTCGCTTACCAATATCTTCATTTTACTTACTCCAGTCCCACCTCCGGCATGGGAATCTTGCGGTTGGCATTCTCCTTCGCACCCAGGTCGATGAGCTCACGACCTTTCTGTACGACACTCTGACGCCCGGTAACGAGCTTGTTGTTCGTATTGTCATAGGCTTTCTGCACAGCTTCAATCTTCGTACCCAGGTCGTTATATCGCTGCACAAAATCACCCAGACGGTCCAGCAACTGTTCAGCAAGTCCGAACACCTTTTCCTGATTCTCAGCCTGCTGGTTCTGCACCCAGGCGATGTGAATCATGTGGAGAATGCCCAACAGATTCTGCTCACCCGTGACAAATACCTTCTTCTCAAACGCCTCGCGCCAGAGCGTCGGGTCGTTGGCAAGTGCCAGTTGGAGTGACGACTCGAAGGGCACGAACATAATCACGAAGTCCACCGTCTCACGCCCGTTCTTGATATACTTCGAATAGTCCTTACGCGCCAGTTCGTTTACATGACTACGCACACTCTTGATGTGTTCCTGCAGATAACGTTCTTTTTCCTCTGGAGTCTCAGCATTCACATATTTCTCGTAAGCCACGAGCGACACCTTCGAGTCGATGATGGCATCCTGTCCTTGAGGATAGTGCAAAATGACATCGGGCTGCATCTCCTTACCCGTCTCATCGTGCTTCAGCGGGCGCCCCAGATCGTCACGCAGACGGGTCTGCACCTCGTAGTGGGTACCTTCCGTCAGTCCCTGACTGGCCAGCAAATCGCCCAGGATGATCTCCCCCATGTTACCACTCACCTTATTGTCACGCCTGAGCACATTCGTCAGACTCTCTGCCTTCTCGCCCAGCTGCTGGGTCTGTTGCATCATCTGCAACATCTGTTCACGGAAAGAGGCAGAATGGGCTGCACTTTCCTTCTGATTCTCGCTGATAGCCTTCTGCATGTTGCTGATCGCCTCTTTCAGGGGCTGCGTGATACCAGTCATCGTCTCCGTGTTCGAATCCTTCAGTTTGGAAGCACTCCGCTCGAGCACCTGCTGAGCCATGTTCATAAACTGGGCATCACGCTTCTGCTGTTCCTCCTGTTTCTCCTCACGTATCTCGTCCATCTGTTGGCGTACCAGCTCCAGTTCCCTTCCCTGACTCTCAGCTCGGGCATGCAACTGCCTGTTCTCTGCCTCAAGGTGGTTCACCCTACTGGTGGTTGCACTCAACTGCTCGGTTTTCATCGAGAGCTCGATATCCTTCTTGCCGCCCTCAATTCGAAGCACGTCCATACGACGGTCCATCAGGAAATAAAGCACCGTTGCACCCACCGCTACACCTATTATTATATATAAAGCAATCATCATATTTGTTAATTTTGTTGCAAAATTACAAATTATTCTGCATTCTGCATGATTAATTATGAATTATTTTGTATATTTGCCCCAAGAATTATATTCACCATTAACTTCAAACTTTTATCATTATGGATTACAAGATTATCGACATCGAAGGTGTAGGCGACGTTTATGCAGAGAAACTCGTTGCCGCTGGTATCAACAAAGTAAGTGAACTGCTCGAGAAGTGTGCCGCCCCCAAGGGTCGCAAAGAGCTGGCTGAAGCCACAGGCATCAGTGAGAAACTGATTCTGCGCTGGACGAACCATGCCGACCTTTTCCGTATCAATGGCGTTGGCCCACAGTTTGCAGAGCTGCTTGAGAAGGCTGGCGTCGACACTGTTAAGGAGTTCCGTCATCGTGTGGCTGAGAATCTGCAGCCGAAGCTTGAGGAGATCAACGCTGAGTTCCACATCTGTGGCCGTGTTCCTGCCGCGAGCGAGGTACAGAAGATGATTGATCAGGCCAAGGAACTTGAGCCAAAAGTAACTTACTAAATAGAATTCTCCCCGCCACAGTAGTTGACGGGGAGAATTTTTATTTTGGCTGCATGTCGGCATACTCGCGGGCTACGTTCTCGATACAGGGGCATCTTTGGGTCGTTCTGATATCTCCTTTGGGTTATCCGAGTATCTCCTTTCGCGCATGCAGACGTCTCCTTTCCCCCTATGGAAGGCATCTGCGTCACTCACGCAAGATACTTCTTTCCCTCACAGAAGGCAACCTTACTGTTTCATCAACTCATACAGATACGCGGGGCTTTGTACGTATAGTTCGCCCTCCTCGTCCTGCAGGGCCGTCATCAGCGGCGAGTTATAGACCCGCTCCATCGCTTCCTCAATGCTGCAACCCGTGTCCTCCATCACGTATTTCACCAACTCGCTCAGGGCGTAGTCGGTGAGATAGGTCGCTATCTGGTGATGATTGGGCTGGTTCATACGGTGTCATGCCAGTGTTCCCCCGTTCTTTTGGCAGATGATGAGCAGGTCGTCTATCGTCTCGTCCATCGACTGCAGGTGCTCCACATCGTAAAACTCGATGAGGAACGCCAGCCCCTTGTGCTCGTGCAGGTAGCGGAAGGCCGCCTGCCGCGTCATGTCGAAGCGCCGCCCGAAGGCCTGGATGCACGCTGTGAGGAATGGTATCTCGTACTTGCTCATATCAACGTCTTTTTGTATTCACGGTGCAAAGTTACGAATAAGTGAGCAAAATGCAAAAGGAAAACAGGTTTTTCTTTTCATTTTCGAACGGGAGTAACTTCCCCGAAGGTGAAAGATACAACATTTTTGCGAATAATGATCGTTTTTGCGATGGCTTTTTTAATTTGCTGAATGTTTTTATGGTTCGCCGAGGTACTCGACGATGTGGCGGACGGCCTGGGGTGAGAAGAACTTGGCATTCTTGCTCTGGTAGCAGCCGGCGAGGGCGTCCACCAGCGGCGGACAACGCTTGATCCACTGCATCAGGTGGTTGGTGGCCACGTGCGGGTCGCTGTCGGGGAAATACAACTGAGCCAGTTCGCTC
This sequence comes from Prevotella sp., assembly GCA_016286575.1. Taxonomy (GTDB): domain Bacteria; phylum Bacteroidota; class Bacteroidia; order Bacteroidales; family Bacteroidaceae; genus Prevotella. Next base: position 6,490 of record JAEETB010000040.1, on the reverse strand, counting down.
TTGGGGTAACTCTTGATTGTCATCAGTTTTTCTGTTATTATGTCTAAACTAAATTTGTCGGATTTGACGGAATGACGGATTTTGTTATAGAGTTGTCACGCGTACCGGGTAGGCGCGGGCGCGGTACGCGTGACAACTCTTAGAATATTTCGTCAATTTCGTCATTTGTGTCACTCCCGGCCTCACTCTCAGGGCGCGCATCGTAGGCCAGCTCTTCTTGTGTTCCTTCTCTTGCGTGCCGTCCCCCTCGGCAGCGGCCTTTCGCTTGCGTTTCTTCTTAGGTTTCTCTTCTTCCATTGGCAAATTAGTTATTCGGGGACAAAGATAAGATGATTTAACCGAAATACACAAAAAATGCCCTGTGACATGTATCCCAAAAGGGTACTATTGACCGTTTTATGGTCGTTCTTGTCGGTATTTCTTAAGTTGCCGATAGAGTGTGTCAAGACTTTGACTTAGGTTGGAATGGTCAGCCAGATAGCTGGCCAGTTGGCTTAGTGGAACTTGCAGGGCACCGAGGTCATCAAGATCGAGCAAGTCATAATAAACACGGTTAGAATAGATACGCTAATTGTACTGTTTATCCACATGCCAGCTTCCCTTTTCATAGATGTTAATCACGGTGCTGCCTTGGTTGGTATGATCCGACTGGTGCAACAGCTCCAGCAGTTCGTTCAACTTCTTCAGGACATCGGCGGGCAGCATGTCGCCGAGCCCTCCCAGAAAGTCCGGGAATTCTTCATTGAAATTCATATTCATACAAATTTAAAAATATAGTAAATAGTTGGGGGCTAAAAAAGGATGCGGGGCAATAGCGGCAAGAACATCTCGCTTTCAGGTATCGCCAAACACCTTGTACACAGATGGATACCGCTAAAGCCCACATCCATATTGCTATGTGATGTGAGCTAACAGCAGTCTTTCTGTGTACTATTTCTTTTTTGGCGATTTCGAAAGCGTACAGAAAGCTGTCGCTCTATCTACTATATTTTAAGGTGCAAAGATAATGGAAATCTTTCACGCATCCAAATTTTATGTAACTTTTTTATGGGCTTATAATTATTCAGGAGGGATATGGGTTTAACAATTACGGAATTATTATATCTATTCTATTCGCCTGCTATATAAAGGGCAGCGCCAACCAGAGGCCAGCAACTGCCCCGAAAAAGCAGGTTGTTATTTGAATCGTCCTTTTATATCATTACCAGCACCTTGTCCGCGATATTTGCTTTTGGCGGGGTTGAAGTTGTAGCGCACGGTGAGTTCGAAATTGCGGGTGTCGAGGCGCTTGTCAAGGTAAATTTCGCGGATGTCGCTATAGATGGTTGCTTTCTGTCGGATGCTGCCAAAGAGATCGGTGCAGGCCAGTTTGACGGTAAGGCGGTCGTTCCAGAAAGCTTTGTAGAGGCTTATGTCGAACTGCCATGACTGTGCGAGGTGTATGTTTTCGGTATCGCCAGCCGAACGCCATGAGAAATCTGCATTAAGCCATGAGTCAAAGGGCAGGTTGACAGCGTTGTTGAAGCGTACGATAGTCATCGGGCTGTTCATCTTCTTGGTCTCGCCACGATATTGCACTTCAAGGTTCTGCATCTGTGCGGCCACCATCAACTGCGGATGGTACTTGCCGAAAGTAGGTGCAACCGAGACCATCAGGGAGAGGTTGTCATAGCCAGGGGCATTGTCCTTACGAAGCAGAGCAATGGTTGGATCGCCCTTATAAGATGAATAGGAAGTGATGATATAGTCGTGAACGCGGGCATAGTCAATCATTCCCGTCAGCCATTTGTAGTTGAGTGCCAACGAGAGGTTGTCACGGTATGACGGCTTCAAGTAGGGGTTACCACTCTCGTAGGTATAGCGGTTGATGTACTTAACGTTGCCGCTGAGTTGGCTGAATGCCGGACGGTTGATGTTGCGCGAATACGAGAGTCTGGCACGCACGTTCTTCAAGGGATACATCAGCATCAACGAGGGGAAGAGGTCGCTGTACGTACGGCTCTCATCGTCCATCTTCACACCGCTCTCATAGTAACGGCTGTCGAGGTATTCGTAGCGCAGTCCAGCTATGAGCGTGAGTTTGTTCAGCCGCTGCATCAGTTGGACGAAGGCCGCCGTGCTGTTCTCTTCAATCTTTGTGTCGCTGGCATCGATGATTCTTTCCACGTTTCCAAACACGTCGGTACGGTGAACGTAACTGCCCTCGGCACCAATCTCCAGTTTGCCTTTCCAAAGCGGATGACCTGCCACAAACTTGGCGGCATAGAGGCGGTTCTTCACGTCGTTGCGGGTGGTCACGGTACGGTCGTCCCCCTGCGTGGCATCCTCTAAGGTCTGGCTGTCGGAGTTCTGCTTCTGTAACAGCACGTCGGCGTTGGCATCGAGTGACCATTTGCCAGTCTGCCCAGCATAGTAGCCACTGATGATGTGCTGGATGTCGCCGCCGTCCACCTTGCCACGACCTATAATCTGGTCGTCGGTCTGTTTGTCAATGAGCATGGTCGTGAAGTAATCACTCGTCTGACTGTTGGGGCGCGAGGTCACAGTGTAGGTCATGCCGATGCTATGTTTGTCGTTCAGCATGTAGTTGAATCCAAGTTTTCCAGCCAGCATCTGGTTCTTGTTATAGTAGTGCATCAGACTGTTCTGCTGATAATGGCTCTGCAGGTAGGTATCCTGTCGGCTGTCGTTGGTCTGACGGCTGCGGCGGTTCTCGTATTCCGCCATACCGAAGATGTCAAGTCCACCCGTGCGATAGTTCAGGTTCAGCTCCTCCAAACCATAGACATAGTGGTTCACGCCAGCCACCGTGCGACTGTTGAAACTGAAACCCTCACCAACGGGACGAATGGTTTTGATACGGATGACAGCCTTGACAGTAGCATCGTATTTAGCTCCAGGTGTCATAATCACATCTATGTCTTTTATTTGATCGCTGCTCAATTGATCGAGCTCACTGGGGTTGCGGATCTGTCGTCCATTGATATAAATAAGAGGTTTTCCACGTCCTATAACTTCAATATTTTCACCATTACGAAGTACACCTGGAATCTGGCCAAGCACATCGGTGCCTGTTCCCATTTTAGCAAGATAGCTTCCTTCAACGGTAGTCACAAAAGCATCGTCTTTCATTCTAACGAGCGGACGTTGACCTTTTACTTCCACACCGTTCAATTTATAACTATCGGGATGCATTCGGATGGTTCCAACGTTATCTTTATCGCATAGCCTATAAATGGTCTTGTAGCCAACGTATGAGATACGAATAAGTGTTTTTTCTTGTTCGTAAGGGATAGCGAAATAGCCACTCTCATTAGATACACCACCACTAAGCAGAGTAGAATCGGCAGGGTAAAGCAATGCTATATTGGCATAGGCTACAGGCTGACCTTGTTCGTCGATGATGGTGCCCGTCAGATGGCGGTCAGTCTTGTGGGTACATTCCACATAAATCTCATGTTTTCCACTCTTGACCACACGTACAGGATAAAAGCCAACAATCTGCACTATGGCATCGGGAATAGGCTTGTTTTGTATATGGGTTGTTACGCGGAAGTCTTCAAGTTCATCGTAAATAAAGGTGATGTTATAATCTGTGGTTTGTTCTTGAATGTATTTCAGGGCATCGGAAAGGGGGACATCCTGAAAGGTGTGCGTAATCTTCTGTGCGCTTGCAACAGACACAATGGCGCACAACAATAGTATGAATGATATTCTTTTCATCATAGTACGCGTTTTAGCAATCCTTGGCTGGGATGGCGGTGGTTCTTATGAATAAGGTATCATTCTCGGTCTGGATCTGTATCCACTCGAAGTTGTTCAGCATCTCCACAACTTTCTCCAACGTATATTCCGGCTTCCATTGATAGAACAGTCTGAGACGGGGTGCATCTTCGTTTTGATAGACCACCTTGACGTTATAGTAGTCAGAGAGTTCTTCGAAGATCTCTCCTAAAGGCACGTTGTCGTAGAGCTTGGGCTGTGGTGCCACTATCGTGTCAGGCTCAGCGAGTTGAGGACTGGAAGTTGATGGCTGAGAGTTCTTGATGACTTTCGTTTCCTGTTCTGATGCGTTATAATGACTGGCGATGTGGATGGCTGCATAAGCAATACCTGAAAGCATGAGAATGCCCACAAACATAGCGGCGAACTTAAGGAACGAATACTTTTCGCTTCTCACTTCATTCCCGCTAACGCGCCTACCCGTAGTCTTTCGCTTTTCATGACTTAATCGTTGCCATTCGGCATCAATCATCTCATCAGTGACTTCCTTATCGACACGGGCAGCATCAATGGCACTCTGCGTTTTCGACATCAGCGTGTAGAGCTCACGGCACTCTTCGTCGGCAAGTATCTCCTGCCACTCTTCTGCAGTATAATGCTGGGGCTGTTCCATCATCTGGAGCAATAAATCGGTCTTGTTCATACGCTCATTTGTTGTTAAGATGTGTACGTAATTGATTAAGCGCACGGCGCAGATGCTTATAGACAGTGGTCTCACTAACACCTTGGTGAATGGCAATCTCTTTAAAGGTTACTCCATCGCGATAATGCTGCATGATGATGTCTTGATAGATGGGCGGATCGAGCTGGGCTATACCCTTTTGTAAGGCTTTAAGCTCTTCATCAAGGCGCTCCGTCGGCAAGATGGTTGTGTCGAGATCAAGAAGATATAGGTGCTCTATGCGTTCTTGAATCTTTCGGCTACGTATCATGTTCAGGCATCGGTTTCGTACGCATGTAAGCAGATAGTGCTCGGCTGTCTCTTCCTTTAGATCTTTTGAATCGTCGAGTAGATGGGCGAAGATGTCGTGCACTACATCCTTGCTCTCTGCATCGTCGTGAAGTAGTATGGTGGCCAGCCGATACATCTGACGGTAATGCTGTCGAAACAGCTTTTCGAGTTTACTTTGATCTGTCATACACTCTTAATACACACGAAAACCGATTTACTAAACCCTAAATGGCAACTTTTTTGTGCAAAGTTACAACTTTTGTTTGGCAAAGTTACGGGAAACGACACAAAAAGCCCTCGGCAGAGCCAGGAAAATGTCTGCCGAGGGTGCAGGTCTTAACCCAGGTTAAGAGAAATCATTTATTTCCACAGCGGCTCGTTTCCCCATTCACCAGGGAAACCCATAGCCTTTTTGTCTGCTGAAGGATATTTCTTAAACAATTCCAGCAGGTTTTGCTTCAGATGATTAGAGGGGGAAATAATATCAAGGAAATACTTGATGATAGTGAGATTATAGAAAACCCTGTTTTGGCCGATATTGTTATTAATCCAAGGACGTTGCATCTTTTTCATTCTAAGGGCTTTGATGGTATACTCTCTGTTCCAGACTCGGGCATGATGACAACAGGAATTCCGAGTTAGTGTCAAAATGGTCATCCACGATTCGAATACAGGTATATTCAGATAGAATCTTTTAGCAATCATTTTCTGAATCCGAAAGTCTCGGATATTCCCATAGATACGTGTTATAACACCCAGTGGCAAGATTTCTACCAGTTCCCATGCAGGAGGGTATGGCTCACTATACTTTTGCTTGAAATGCTTGATAAAATCCTCGCGTGAGCGGTCATATTCCTTCTTGATCAGCTTTATGGTTTCGCGATATTCAGAACTACTGGCAAAGTATCTCGCATTTGTCATCCAGAACGGATCATTGGTTTCTGCGCAGACAATATTGACCATTGTACTTCTAACCGCCACTTCAATCTTCTCAATCTCATTGAACATCATCAAACGAAGTTTCCTATCAAACCGATATAGCTTCAAGACTTTATTAAAGGAGCTTCTCTTCTTGTATTGATGAAGGTTCTTGGGCTTTTTCAGGAACGGATAGAAGTAGGCACTGAGCCTGAAATATCCGATGTTTCGAAGGTAGGCCGCAGCCTTTGCTTCATTAGACACCTGCAAGCCTCTTGACATCAAGAGCTTGACCAAATCTTCCGGCGACGTGTAAGTCTTGCTAAAATGTTCTGTCATAGTAATTGATTTAATGATAAAAAAACGACCCACCGATTTAAGCATTGTTAGGAGGCTTGGCGGGTTCTAGTGGTGCAAAGATAGGTATAATATCATTATCATCCAAACTTTTGGATGTTTATTTACAATTTTACCAATCTTTTTTCCAAATCCTTGACAATATTCTATTCCACTTCATCTCCTTTCACGATAATCATTGGGCAGTCTGGAAGTTTTTTCATTTTCCTTTTATTGAGTATTATTTATTGGCGAAAGTGATTTCTTTGCGAATCTTACTGATGGTCTTGGGGGTTTCTGAATTTATGTTCCATCGTTATCGTTGCATCTTTTTACGCCATGCCTTGGTTCGGACGGCGATGTTTTTCGCCAGGCACTCGCTGTAAAGCCAGGGCTCGCAGCTGTGGATGTCGCCCACGTTGAGGAAGTCCTTGTAGGCGGGGTATTCCGAACCGCTGTATCCCGTGACCACAAGGACATGGTATTCAGGTGAGAGGGTGA
>JAEETB010000039.1 GCA_016286575.1 Prevotella sp. | reverse complement strand
ACAGTATCACGGAATTCACATTCGAAGGTTCCGACAAATTGCAGAAGAATACGCCGTATTTGTTTGTCAGCAATCACCGTGACATCATGCTCGACGCCTCTTTGTTGCAGAATGCCCTGGTCGATTCGGGCTTTGAGACGACACAGATCACCTTCGGCGCCAATCTGATGATGAATCCGCTGGTGGTCGATATCGGCAAGTCCAATAAGATGTTCCGTGTTGAGCGCCCAGGTGGTAGCATCAAAGACTTTTACAAAAGCTCCCTGCATCTGTCCAATTACATGCGACATGTCATCAAGGAAGAACGCGAGTCTATCTGGATTGCACAACGTAATGGCAGGACTAAGGATGGCAATGACCAGACGGACCAAGGCATCATCAAGATGTTCTGTATGAGCAAGCCCGAGAATAAGATTGGGGCGCTTAGCGAACTGAATATTGTGCCTGTCGCTGTATCCTACGAGTGGGAGTCATGCGACATTCTGAAGGCCCTGGAGCTTTATGCCAGTCAGAATGTGAAATATATCAAGAAGCCCGGCGAAGACCTGAACAGCATCCTGACAGGTATTCTCAAGCCCAAGGGACGCGTCCATTTCCAGCTCTGCGAGTTGGTGACCGAAGGCGATCTGATCGAGTTCAATAACTGTACGAACAACGAGTACCACAAGCAGGTAGCCCAGTTGATAGACAAAAGGATTCTCCGAGCCTATAAGTTATGGCCGAACAACTACATCGCCCATGATTTGCTATATGGCCAGCGAAGGTTCGCCAACAAATATACCCGTGAAGAAAAAGAAGCCTTTATGGACCGCCTGTCCAAATTAGAACGCTTCGAAAGCGATGTCGATACCCTAAAAGACATCTTCCTGGGCATTTATGCCAATCCAGTCTCCAATAAGCTGAAGTTATAGATTTACATAAAAGTCAGATAATAGCAAATCCCCATCAGAATAAATCTGGTGGGGATTTCTTTATTCTATTTTTTTGACGAAGAATCCTTAGTCTCTTTTCTCAATCTTATACCCCAGGGCTATAAGAAGTCTGAGAGTATCGAAAGCCATCACACGATCATACTGCCGCTCCGAATCTGGCAGTTCTGCATATGGTACCATATCTGGAGTCTGCAAATTTTCATCATCTCTAACAGGACCATAAGTCCACCCTTCACTCTGACGTTCCCATGCCCATGTGTCATGCGCATTCTCCGCAATTGCCTCACACAGTTCATCCATGAAGTCTGGCAACTCTACGTGTTTCAAATCGAGAAACTTTGGGTTATAAGTCTCGTCTTTTTCGAATGCCGTTGTACATTCTCCTTGGGCATCTTTCCATGACTCCAAATAATCTGTAGTTAAATACTCTTCTTCTTGGTTCGTAAAAGGATTATAAAGTACCACATGTTTTTGATCTTCAGACACGTCCAACAAAACCGTTGCGACTGAAACCGCGTCATTACTCTTGAACAATGAACTTACAACAGAAGGAACAACAATGCCTCCCTTCTTAAAAGTCTTGAATATCGTTAAAGGATTGGCCACTCTTCTTTGATAAAAGCGTAAGCCGGAGTTTTCAAAATCATCCTCCATAATACCTCTCTTGTGCAATGCATATCTCACACAATTAGCATAGTACTTAATGTCATTCATAATTATTCGTTTACTAATTATTCGATTTCAATTCCTTCTCCTTTTGTAATTCTAGTTCCTCCTGTAGTATTTCCAGTTCTTTCATCTGAAATTGCTCATATTCTTCCTGAGTCAGGTCTAACGGAGTTCCATTCGGAAAACTTGTCCATTTCTTTGCCATATCAAAATGAACCTTCCTTGCTGATTTTGGGAATAGAGATAAGGAGCCCAGATAGCCGTAGTAGAATCCGTTCAGATAGTGCTGATAGGCACTGATACTTGTTGATAATGCATCGAGATCTATTTGAGAGTATGTTTCTTTACGAACTACATCTTTTACTTGCAGATTTAGTTTGTCCATATCATCCAGCATCGACTCATAATAGGTTGAAAAAGCATTCAACTCCTCTTTCTCTGTTTTATAATAAGCCAATACGTAATTTTCGATGCTGTTGAATTGAAATTCTGGAGTTGGTGATGCTTTACGAAATGTAGCAAGATTCCTTTCACTCTCAGCTACAACCTTCAGAAGATCCTTTTCTGCCTGAGTCTTCGTTTGCGGCTCCGTAGTATTAGATAAAGCAGCAAGTTTCTCTTTCATCTCTTTACAATCTTTCCCCAGATTATCCATGATATCCATACTACATGTAAGTTGAGTCGCTACACTTTTACACGTCACTCCTGCAATGTGACTTATGACTCCCAGACCAATTCCCAAAAGGACAAGAATTGCACATAAGACTATCAAGACTTTCCCCAACCATTGACGAATAGGTCTCTTCGCCTTGCTTTTCAGATAACCTTGCATGCGTTCGATTGCCATGTCAAAGTACTCGTGGCGAACGGCTGTAATGGCTTGGTAGTTTGATAAATCTTCCAACCCTTCAGGCATTTCTTGAGGCCATGAAAAACCATCAAGCATGATAGGCACAATATTCTTTTGGTTCTCTATTGCACACAGAGTTTCTCTTCTGACCCAGTCCTCCGGATCTTGACATCTGAGTAAGGCTTTTTGAGGAAGGACTAGAATAAAATCCTTACAGCCCTTAATCACCTCAAGAAGTTGCTCGTTAAACTTACCGGCTGTCAAGGTGTCCACATCGAAGAACACCTTGTAGCCAGCATGTCTTAATTTTACAGCTATCAGATTTGCTGTATCATAAGCCGACCTGCGATAACTGATAAAGATATCATATTTCTCTTTGCTCATTTTAACCAAAGATAGTCTAATTCATTATGGCATGTCCGATATATGATTTCCAGTCGCCTACACAATCAAAATCCAAGACTTTAGATCCATTTTGATATTTGATGATCATTTCGCCTTCATAAAAGCCATCACTCTTTGATCCATTAATATAGCTTCCTCCATAGGTGTAGTATGACCCATTTTCTATGGTATATGTGCCAACGCCCCAATCGGAATCGATAGGATCCCATGTATGCACAGCATAATTAAATATTACATATTGTTTATCTGAAACGTAAAGGCGAAGGTATTTCCAATTTGCACCAGTTGTACTGGAGGAATATGATACATCCATAGTTGCACTAGTAAGCTTATAGAATTCACCTTCCACACATATATAATTGGTATAGGGCGAACTGGCTGTTGAGAATGTTGCCCTTAGCGGATCTCTCCTCTTCCCATCTTTCGTATAAGGAATCAAGGTAAAAGTGTATTCCTTACCTGGTTTCAGTTCTTCATAAGTATAAGTTTTTTCCTCCCAACATTTCGATTTCTCACTAATATTCGTACCCTTTCCACAGTAGAAATAATCGACATCAGAAGAGACTTCAAATTTAATTTTCAAGGAAACTCCATTCCTACTTACAAGGCTTATCTTTCCATAAGTATTTTTTTCTTCTTTCGTCGAGTTTGATGAAGTTATGTCATCCTCATATGACGGTTCGAATATATCATCATCATCAGGATCATTAGGACACCCAGCGAATAATACACTCACAGCGCAAAATAGTATAATTTTGCAAAAAGACTTTATATTACTCATAACTATTGTATTAATTATTTACTATATACTAGACGAACAGTTATATAGTCACCATTAAAAGCGCCTTTTTCATTTACTTTACTTGTAGGATACACTTTCCCTGTAACTATACCTTTCTTAAAACTCGACGGTGTACATTCCGATGCCGGATCATTCCAACACCCTCCATAAAAGTCTCCATCAGGATTACACTCTCTATCTAATTCGCTTTTACCATCTACTGGATTAGTCTCGGTATCATTAAAACATAGTTCTGCAAAATTGCCTGACATGTCATAAAGTCCCAATTCATTAGGATTCTTTTTAGCTACTTCATGCGGTTTATTACTGCTATTGCTGCTATACCAAGCAACATCATCAATTAAATTACTTCCACAATAAGAATATCCAGAACTCTTTTTCCCACCTTTTGCTGCATATTTCCATTCATCTCTTGTAGGTAGACGCCAAGGAAGTCCTGTTTTTTCTCTTAAATTAGATAACATTGTGTACATTTCAAGTTCAGATATGATATTGTTATGGTTTTTATCTAACTGAAAATCAACACCCTCAATTACGAAGTTATGGTCCCCTGGTAGCATTTCGGTCTGCATAATATAGAAATCACCCATAGATCCACCATCCACAAGAACTGTTTTAAAACTCTTTCCATCTATACTATAGGAAATAGAGCCTCTACCAGAAGTATCACCACTATTATTGTTTCCACCTGTATTATCACCATTTGTAATGCCACCACTAGGATTATCAATAGGAGTCGGAGAATTTGGCTTCAGATCATCGCCATCATCGCCACCAGGACATGCCGTAAACAACATGCATAACGAACTCAAAGCAACTATGCCTAACAAACTTTTTAATTTATTCATACTTTAAATATTTAAAATGTATAAAGATATCTTATTAAAGATCAGCCGATATTTTATAAAATATGAAAGTGACACACTCTGAACATGTTAAGTTCAATTTATATTTATAAAGCGCCATAACGCTTTCCTGTACCTGAACACCATTTACATTTCCCGTTATGGTTAGGGCATACTCCACATAGTGTATTTCTCATGTGGTCTTGTATACCTGTTCCATTACAAGAGCTACATCTACCGCTCCCCATACAAAGTTTGCAGTCTTTATAACCATATTCAATTTTATGGGAATTATTTGAATTGGAAGAACTCCTTGATGAAGAAGAGGAAGAAGATGAACTTGATGAGCTGGATGAAGAGTTGTCTACGACCACAGGCACAATACCATGTTGCACATTGTAGGCAGCTTGTGCTTCTATTTGTGCCTTAACTTGTTGCGCCTGCTTTGCACTTTCCACCATATCATTAACAGCTTGTTGTTGTATCATCTGAGCTCCTTGTTGGATTGCCTGGGTATTAAGTGGAGGACAATAGACAGGACCTATATAATAGCCACCCGTCAGAGTCTGCCCTCCCATTCCGTAACCACCATAACCATATCCGCCCATACCTTGAGCCATACCCTGCCAAAATGTGCTGCTACATGATGTTAGCATAACAATGCAAACAGCACTTAGAAACAAAATCTTCTTCATATTCTCAATAATTTTAACTATTAATTAGTAGTTTCACAATTTGCTTCAATAATATAATCCTTAATTAGGTTGCTTTTCTACTTCATATAATACAGATGTACCATCATTATAGATTTCTTTTATAAATATCTTTGTATCATCTTTAGAATTTGATAATATTAGACATGTTCTTTCCTCTTCATTTATGTATTTAATACGATCATCATATATTTTCACCTTTTTAATAATATAATCCATTGTTATACTACCATACTCTTTATCTTCATAACCTAGGATGATAAATAAACAATCGTTCTTTTTTGACACTAAGACCAAACCTCCTTCTGCGTCTGCAGATATAACTTTCATGGTTTTAGTGTCATACACTTTCAGAATGTTATACGTTGCATCTTTAAGAGGCTTTACTTTTGCATTACTTTTATTTTTAGCTAAGTTAATCACTTGTTGTGCCGTCATCGAATTACAGAACAAAAGGCATAGAAAGATAAATAAATACTTATTCATAAACAGAAATACTTAAAAATAATAATAATAGTTGTTGTTAAGAGACTTAATTTTTACAGATTGAAAACACTACACTTCAGCGTCAAGGAGACATTGGGGCAGTACCCTTATATTGTCATTTATTAGCTATTTCCTTAGGGGTATATGTAAATGTCTCTGTTCCACCAGTAACATATTTGTTACTTTTTTGGTTATAATAATGTCTGACACATTCAACTGTTATGGTTTTCATTGTTGAAGTGATATATAACATTGCACCGAAATCTTGTTTATTATCATTAAAAATAAAACTATAGAAATACTTCATTGATTTCCCGTTGATTGTTTCATTTGATATATATGAATTATTCAGTTGTTGACCTGTTTTGTTTGTAACTGTCCCATCAGGTGTCCTTACACAGACCCCGAACTCATTTATTCCATAACTATAATGTCCTTTTGACACTCCATAGCGCAAAAAAATCTGATGCGTATATTTACCATTACTGTATAGTGAGGGCCATGAATTATCAAGGGCTACATAGTTTGTCAATTCATCATCATTATTTGTGCCTCCACCTGTATTATCAACTGGAATCGGAGGATTTGGCTGAGGATCATCGCTATCATCGCCACCAGGACACGCCGTAAACAACATGCAAAGTAAGCAAAGGATAGTACTGTTTAAAATTGTTATTGTCCTTTTCATATGTTGTCTTATTAAAATGGAAAACATCTTATTATTTTATCTTTTTGTATATACGAGACCGCTATATCGACCACCTGTCAGTGTTGAATTAGACTCATTATACACATAATCAACTTCTGGATCATAATCAGTATCAACAGTTCCATCACTATAATCTATGTATACATATTGTCCATAGGTTTTGATTTTGTTACCGCTACAACTCCAGGTAAACTCACCTGTCATTTCGGCATCAGACTTTCTGTACTTTCCTTGATATTCAGAATAAAGATCACCCGTTCCATCTGAATAGAAAGTAACTGTACAGTACCTATTGATAGAAGTATCACTAGCATACCATGTTCCAATGACCTTTTGAGCAATCGGGCTGTCCAAACCATTGTCATCATCTTTACTACAAGAAACAAGACCAATACTCATTACAGCAACCAACATGATTGCCCAAACATTACATTTATTAATTGCTTTCATAAAATCATACTTTAAAACAAATGATTATACTTAAATTATTTTATCCGATTGTTAGATAACGATAGATTTATCTATCTAAATATATCTATATAATAGCCAGACAGTCATTAATAGATTGAACACATAATCAAATTATCGTGTTAGATGTAACAATCTATATGTCGAGCCCCAATTGTGCGTAAAAGCCTTCCTTCTTCTCATCTTTACCAAATTTCCACTTTGGAGCCCAAAGATGATAACCAGCAGAAATCATTACAAATTTATATCTAAAAGCTGCCTTTATTCCCAAAAAGCCATCAATAAAAAACTTATCTTTCATTTTACCATCATCATAGACATAACGAGATGCAAAAGAAGGACCAACTTCTGGAATTATAAGAACAGTCACGTCATCATTGTTTAATAAACAAACAGAGAAATTTAATAATACATCACCATTATATGTATTTGCATTATCCTTAAATTTAAAATTTGATCTAAGATTAGCACCTACTCCTAAATTATTTATACCATAATTACCAAAACTTAAACTATAGTTTTCAAATCCATCATAGGAGTAAAAGCCAAGCCCAAAATAGGATATTCTTTCTAGTTTTGGCTTATTAGCCACATTATTAACGCTGTATGATGAGTTGTTGGATTCTTGTATTGGTGTTTCCATTGACACAGGATTACTATATACTTCTTTTTGAGTAACAACATCTTCAGATTTAGTTTGAGTTTCTACATTTGGTATGTACAACTTTAGACCAACGTAAAACGCATCTTCCACATATGGATTATTCTTTTTTATATCACTCTTGGTTACATGATACTTTTGCGCAATACTTTCTAATGTTTCTCCACGCTCAACTGTATGAGTTATAACTTCTTGAGCTACAACAAAATTTGTTACAAATAACATGCCGACAATCATCAGGCAACGCATTAAAATTTCTTTCATATTTGATAGTTTTAAGTAAGACATATAATTATAGTTCACCGATTATTTTTCATCAAAGATGATATACTTCTAAATTGAATTGAGTATATCTCGTGTACCATCTGGGTATTTAACTAAAAACACTTTGTCCCTTGGTATAGTTTTTGTGGGATTCTTTTTTCCCCTTTTTTCTTTGTATATTATCTGATTTGGCAACACCTCCAGGTCATAGGCTACAATTTCTTGGCCTTCACACAAATAAATTAAAGTTGCGTCTTTTGATATCTTTTTATTCGTCTTTCCTGAATAATGTTCACCCGAAGGAGTAAAGAATACATTTCCACGCTTATCATACTTAATCATGTAAATGTCTTTGTTATTAATAAGAAGCATCGCTTTTTTCTTACTACTATCTTCTCTATACATTGTTTCATTAGTACCAACTTGTACTATACAACACTTAAACTGAAAACCATCACGACGGATTATCATATCTTTTTGTGCCAACAAATGTAGTGTGAAACAAAACAGAATCAAAATGCTAGTAAAGAATCTTTTCATACTTTCTCAATTTATTCGTTATACATTATTTCTTTAATATTAGTCCTATTCATATGATAAATTGGACCATTTCCTTGTCCCGACTTTTTATAAGTAACTACTTCATCTGTTTCTGTTAACAGACTAACGCTAATCGATACATTTTTAATTGTCTTGATTGTTGCATTCTTCGGATATCTGCTTCTTAATTCTGCTAAACGGGCTTCCTCTTCCTGCCTGCGTTTCTCAGCCAAGGCTTCTTTTCGCATCCTCTTTATTGTTTCAAAATCATTCAGCATTTCTTTAGTCCCGTCAGGATATGCTATTAGGAAAATATCGGATTTATTAACAGAGAACAAATCCTTCCCCCTTTTTTTTGATGCTGTAAAAAGCACCTTAATCGTATCCATTTCCACATTATATCCTATAATCTCTTGTCCTTTCAACAGATAAATGGTGGTAGCGTTGGAAGGTATCTTTCCATCACCAGCTCCTGTTACTCTTTCCCCATCTTCCGTGAAAAAGACATTACCACGTTTATCATATTTAATCATGTAGATGTCTTTATTGGAAATACTCTGTTGGCCAGAAGACTCATCAACGGAGAAAACTGTAGATTCATTATTCACCATAATAATCTTGACCTTACGTTCACTCCCATCACGAAGTAATATAAGATCTCTTTGGCCATAAGTCCATAAAGGGCAACATGACAAAAGTATCAATAACAATACCCATTTATCTTTTACCATATTTCTTTTTAGTTCCATTTGCGTAGAATATTTCGATAATATCTTTGACAGGAATACTTATATTTCCTTCTATTTCTTCCTGCTTAATTAAAATCGTAGTTTTTCTAGTGTTGACAATCTTGCACATAATATAGCTGCCGTCTTTCATCTCCACCTTATCTAATTTGGCTTCTTCCTTCTGTTCAACCTGTTTTGGTTGTGGCTCGTTCTTTTGTGGAATATTCAATACCAATCCAGGAAAGACCACCTCGGCACTCTCATTTATTTTTTTAATGTCATCTACCGTAACATTATAAAGAGAAGCTATATCAGCAAGGGTTTCACCTTGTTTAACTGTATGCACTTTCTGACCAAATGCAACGATACAGAGTAATAAAAACGATATTGTAACAAAGACTCTTCTGATCATAACTGTATTATTAAGTAATTTGAAATACTCCAGAATGCGGTAGGATCAAGTATATTTAATACTGATTGATTCTTTGCTGTCTTAGTGATTCTATATGAAGAAGCAGGCATTTGTGTCAGAACCTTAGGATTGCCGGAATTCAAGGGTATTTCCTTAAAATACCTAATGTCAACACGCATAAATTGACCTTGCTGAATAGCATTGGGATTAACCTTTTTCTTTTTCAAAAAACCTCCAGATATGATTCCTAAATCAGAAAGGCTTTTCTTAGTTCCTATCTTGACATATCCCTCGTTAATCATTTCTGTTTGAGTATTCAATGCTTTAACTTGCGTTTCTACTCTTTGTGATAACTGGGCATTATCTTCCGTCAGAGTTGTGATCTGTTTTTGTAGCTTTGAGATATTCACGTTCTTATTCTCAAGCTCTGAACGGAGTCTGTTGATTAGGGAGTTCTTCTCGTCAAGTTGCTGGTTTAAATACGTTACAAGATGAGACAATTTACTCAGGTTTTCCCCTCTTGCTCTTAAAGAGTCTGCCAATTGTGTGATGCGTTGCTTTTGGCGATTGAGGGTTTCCTCAAACATATCAAGATTCTTCTTCAACTGGTCTTTATCGACAATAGTACCTTCACGACCTTTATTTGTATAAAACAGCAAGTTTTCTTGTTTTGCAATACTGTCTAATCCATCAGCTAATAAGGACACATATGATGTCATATCATTAATATCCTTGTCCTTACGGTTATTTTCCTTTTGAAGGGAATCTATTCGTTCTTCCAACTGAGAGTAGCCTTGCTTGTTACCATTACAAGCTACGAATAACAAAGTAGTAAATATGAAGAGTTTTTTTACCATTGCTTTAGGTGTTCTCTTTTTTATGAGCCTCTTCGCACCACAGATTAGGCAAAGTTATTAATTGCTTTAGGTTTCTCTTAGTATACAAAAAAGGCGTAGGTGCTGTTCTCTGCCCATCCTGGACTCGTAGGCTCTCGCATTGCCTTCATCACACAGGATAGACAACGCAGTTAGCCCACGCCAGTACGTATATACTCATAAAAGGGTATAAGTCGTACCACGTAGACGTTCCGTTGTCATCTGTCTGCTGTGATGATAGGAATTTGCGAGATTCACGAGTCACAACGACAGACGTTCGAAAACGTCTTTTTCATACACAAGACCGCCCGCCGCCCATTGCTGGACTAACTGAGCGATGTTGCAAAGATAAAGAATTTTTGTGGAGAAAACAAAAAATAATGACTAAAAAAATGTGAATTATCTAACATTTGTTGTTTTACATACCAATAATTTCCCTTTTCGCACGCGCGCGTACATTAATATAAGATAAAAAGGCGTATTTATATCAGCCATTCTGCTTTGATAATAGTAAATCCCCATCAGAAATGAATCTGGTGGGGATTTCCTTAGATTACAGTCCCATACAGGACGTGGTGCCAAGAGCAGTCAGTACCGCTGAGATAATCGATGCGAGGATCTGCAGCGTCCACTTAAGCGTTTCCTTCTTCGTCATAAGCTACCTCCTTTCCGATTAGCTACCAGTGTCGAAACCACCGCCGTTGTCTTGCCTGATGCCCTCAGGCGGAGAGAGTACGCATGGTTCATGAACGTGTTCTATACAGTACATAGCAATACTCGAGAACGACCGTCTGCTGAGCAACAGCCGTGAGAGATACATACTCAGCTTCGTCAGGAATCAAAACACGCTGTTGGAAGAACTCGACAATGTCATGCAGGCCCAGAGTACATGGAGCAGGTGTTCAAACAGGAAGGATTGTCGTATAAGACGGCATCGGAGCGCAAGAGGTACATTAATCAGAATCTTATGACCAAAAGCGACAGTGTAAGAAGGCTGGCGGACCAGCGCATCGCATACTTAAACTGGGAGGAATCCATGATAAATGGGGATGAAATCCATAACACCACCTCAGACATCCCCGAGTCGGCATTCGGATGCTTCAAAACGAGAATGTCCCCTAACAAGAACAACGGATACACACCGCTTGTGCTATTGATTCCGCTGGCACTCAAAGTCAGTACAATCGATGATTGCAGAGACTTTTATATCAGGAATCTTCTCGACAAGACTACCATTGCCGACATCAAGAAATGGAGAGATGACAACCTACTACACAACCCCTCCATAATGAGTGAACGTGGTTAAAAAATGTAGAATAAAATAAGTATGCTAACTTAACAGCCTAGGACTGTCCCGATTGCTCCCACGCTTTTTAAAAGTGGATTTACATATCTAATTCCGGGAAACCGTCTTTCCCAAATCTCCATTTTGCAAAATCAGGACCTAATATTCTTGCATTACTATTAAGTTGATCTAGGAATTCTTTGCTTTGCATTTCGACACCGGTCATTTCTTTGCATTGTAAGCTTGAATAAATTCTCTTAACCCCAACCCCACTTTCACATGCAATATTGAGAAAATAAGTTTTTACTACTTTGTCTGTATTAACTACTTCTTCGCAAATGCCATAATATACTTTTCCATAGTTTACACAATTTGCAATACTATCTGGATAATTAACACAAATACCAGAACGTGAATCATTACCTTTAATATCCCCGAAATTTACACAATTGTATATTTTTAATCCTGCATTTCGTCTGCCAAAACTGACAATCCCTCCCAAATACCAAGCATGCTTACTTTCATCTAATATGTGTCCGACAAGTCCATAATTTGCACAATTCTTTATTGTTGTTTTATTTGCACGTCCTGCAATTCCTGCTAAAGTTCCTCCTCCAGAAATAATACCATAATTCATACATCTATCTACGACACATGGACTTTCTTCATTATCCCCCAAAATGCCCCCAGCATGATCATCTGCCTGAATGCAGGTGTAGTTTTTGCAATTTGTTATAACAGGGTTACTTGTGAATGTTATCACACTACCAGCAATACCTCCGATATTATAATGACCTCTAAGATAAGAGTCTTTTATCGTAAGATTTTTAACTTCGCCAGACAAGAAACCAAACAGTCCTAAATTATTTTGTTCTTCTTGATTTATATATATTCCTGAGATACAATGTCCATTACCATCAAATATACCACAAAATGAGCATTTGGACTCGCATCCAATTGGAGTCCACTCTTCAAATTCGTCTTTGATAATAGGCTTCCCGTCAAAATCCAAAACATTAGTGTTTAATATAATGTCATTTGTCAATTTAAAGCATTTACCTTGATATGTATTACCCTCATTAACATCTTTTGCTAATTTTCGCAACTCTGGAGTTCCGCTTATAATATATGGATTATTTTGCGTGCCATCTCCACTAAAAAAAGTCGCTATACCACTACTTGAGGTTCCATTATTCCCCTCATTCCCTCCGCCAGAATTATTATTATCATCATTCCCTCCGCCAGAATTATTATTTTCCTCATTTCCTCCGCCAGAATTATCGTTATGAGTTATGGGAGCTTTTTCTGACCCTTCCGTTCCACCACCAGAGCAGTTACTAAACAAAAAACTAAATGCAGACAAAAATATAATACCGATACATTTTTTAATTCTTTTCATAGATACTTTCCATTTATATAGTTCAACATTCTACTGAATTCATTAGATCATAATCATCTTCAGTTAATCTGTCACCTCTCTCTTGCTTTTTCTTGACCGTACGATATTGAAAACTATAGAAATTCAAAAGCGTGGTCGCTTTCATCTTGACCTTATCCAATTGGAAGGCTTCTTTTTGATCTTTATGTTTTGGCTGAGACACTTTCCTGTTTTGTGGAATGGTCAGCAATAGACCAGGAGAAAATATTTCTGTATTTTCATTTATTCCTTTGAGGCATTCAATCGAAGCATGATAAAGAGACGCTATGCTTCCAAGGGCTTCACCTCGTTTTACTGTATGAACTATCTGGCCATTAACAGCAAAACAGGATAATAACAATAATATAGTAACTAAGACTCTTCTCATTACAATTGTATAATTAAAAAGTTTGAGATACTCCAAAATGAAGTTGGGTCTGTCATCTGTCTGCTGTGATGATAGGAATTTGCGAGATTCACGAGTCACAACGACAGACGTCCGAAAACGTCTTTTCCATACACAAGACCGCCCGCCGCCCATTACTGGACTAACTGAGCGATGTTGCAAAGATAAAGAAATTTTGTGGAGAAAACAAAAAATAATGACTAAAAAAATGTGAATTATCTAACATTTGTTGTTTTACATACCAATAATTTCCCTTTTCGCACGCGCGCGTACATTATATATTAGATAAAAAGCGTATTTATATCAGCCATTCTGCTTTGATAATAGTAAATCCCCATCAGAATTAATCTGGTGGGGATTTCGTTTAGATTACACGCCCATGCACGACGTGGTGCCAAGGGCAGTCAGTACCGCTGAGATGATCGATGCGAGGATCTGCAGCGTCCACTTAAGCGTTTCCTTCTTCGTCATAAGCTACCTCCTTTCTTGATTAGCTGCCAGTGTCGAAGCCACCACCGTTGTCGCCGCTACCGTTCTTGGTGAAGGTCTTAGAGGCTACCTCGCTGGATACACCATTCTTGATGGCGATTGCTTTCACAAGTACAGTGTCGGTCAGGGTGAATGCCTCAGAATAGAGCTGGCTCTCTGCCGTTGGTGCGCTGCCGTCTACCGTATAACGGATCTCTGCACCGTCAGGACCTGAGATGGTCACCTGAGTCGACTCGTCGAACGGAGTCTCACCGCTGATAGTAGGAGCTGCTACCGTCTCAGCCTGCGAACCACTGTTGCCGCTGTTACCACTGTCCTGTGAACCTGAGCTAGAGCCTGAGTTGCCCGAGTTAGAGCCTCCACCGTTAGAACCACCTCCGATGGCAGCCGCCTTGGCAGCGGCAATCTCAGCAGCGGCCTTGTCAGTCCAAGCCAGCTTAGCCACCTTGTTCAGCTCATCGCGAGTGTACTCACCAGTAGCCTGAGCCAGGAGC
This sequence comes from Prevotella sp., assembly GCA_016286575.1. Classification (GTDB taxonomy): domain Bacteria; phylum Bacteroidota; class Bacteroidia; order Bacteroidales; family Bacteroidaceae; genus Prevotella. The sequence continues at coordinate 2,345 of JAEETB010000039.1, read as the reverse complement.
TTCAGACTCTGCACAGCAGGACCAGTCTTATCGTTCTTGCCGATAGTGCCGATGCTGGCAGAGATGGTCTTGTCAGTGTCAGGATCATACAGCAGGATGCTGCCGTTACCAATCACACTCACCTTGAAGATGGCCAGGTCGTCAACCTTCACCGTGTTACCCATCAGGGTCTGCTCACGGGTACACCTTACGAAGTCTCGCAGGATACCCTCGATCGTTCCCTCGGAGAACGGGGTGTTGTGCTCAGCCATGTGCTTGGCCATGTCGTGAATGTTCATCGTCTGCTTGTAGCTGACGCGAGGGTAATACTTGCCGTAGGCTGCCAGACCCTCATTCTGGTTTTTTGAAAGATAAAGTTCAATCATTGTTTGTAAATTTTAATGGTTTAACGTTTAATTTTTAATCTTTAATTTTTAATGTTTAATATATTTGTCTCCATTCAACTCCAGCCTGCGCACTGCCTTTGTTTCCTTTTGACACTGCGAAGGTACGAAATTTATTTTCGGCTTTGAAAGTTCTTGCAAGTTATTGAAAATTGTTGCAATATTTAGTGCAATTTTCTTCGTTTTTCTCGACTTTTTTTATTACCTTTGCATGCGAATTAAAGAATAGCATGCGAGCCTAGAACATATTAACTTAAAACATATATAAAATGGTAAAAATTACAAGAACATTCGGGCGCTCAGAACTTGCCCAGCAGTACTTCCCTCAGTTGTCAGCCATGTCTGCCTGGAGGAAACTTAAAGAGTGGTTGGAGTATAATCCTCAGCTACGCCATCTTCATGACCTCACGCGTCGCACGTTCACGCCCGCGGAGGTACAGCTGATCTACCAAGAGTTGGGCGAGCCGTAGAGAATCCACTTCTCAGGAAATAAGACTGTCTTATTTCTGATTAAGCGTTGCTTATCCACACGATAAACGATGCTTATTTTTATTACAGTCAGATATACTGATTATCAGTTAGTTAGAGTGTATTAGACCAGTGCAACGTAGTACAACTGGCGACAAGCGACAAAGCGACAAAACTAAAAACCAAAAAACGTCAAAAATAGTATATAATTATATTTGTTTTCATTGTTCCTTGTCGCAATCGAAAAAACATTTTGTCGCTTTGTCGCCTGTCGCCAAAAATAAAATATATAATTTCCAAATTTTATTCCATTTATTTGGTCTTTTCCTATAAATACGCTAATTTTGTGGCAAAATCATGATGGACGAAATTGACAGATACTGATGATTGGCAAGGGGCGTTTAAGAGCTGTGAATTACCGAATGGGACAAAGGAAAGTTTTGTTGCTATGTTGGATGAAGAGAAAAAAATAGTAGTAAAGGAAGATGAAGTGAATTTTATGCATTATTGTATGAAGAAGCTATTGACAGCATTCCTATTGTTTTGTGTGAATTGCAATGTTTTTGCCCAAGGTTATGCACTTGATGAGGTATATAAGGAATCATCTTCAAGAGATTCCGATTTTAATCCTTTCTATGCTTTCATTGGCATTCTGATGATTATTGGTGTTTATTATGTTCTAAAGTCTATGTTTTCTTCTTTTCGTAATAGTTCAGCCGACAATAGCACCAAGAAACTACCCCCCCAAACAATAAAAGAGCCTACAAATGAGGAAATCGCCAAAAGTGCTATGAGGGAGTTTAGCAGACGCATGGAATATGCTAAACAAAAAGAAGATGCTGAAAGAGATTGGAAAACAATTCAAACAGAGGCATTACAAATCTTAAAAACAGAATTTCAAACTCCATATATTTTTGATAATGTCAGCTTTACCTTTAAAGCAGAGGATTTGGCACAAAGTACAATTGATGCATTTACTAAGGGGTACTATTGGGGATTAATACGAAGGTTTCAATACACACCAAAAGAACAATTTGATAAAACATATCATATTATCGTTAGATTAGGATATGATAGAGGACTTAAAGAACCTCAACGACATGTCGCATATTGCGGTGAGTTTATGCCAAGAGACTAAACTCACACTAATAAAGAAAAGTGTAAGACCATATTCACTTTGTGATGTAGTGAAATACCTGGAAATCTCTAGAAATTGCTTATTCCGCAAGCATATCCAGAGTATTTATTTGTTCTAGGACCGGAAGAGAAATGCCATTACCTTAAAAAACCAAAGGAAAATTTTGTAAGTTCGATAAAATGTAGTATCTTTGCCCCTTAGAAATAAATTTTAAGGAAATAAAGCGTTTAGACAGCTTTCTCGTAGGCTTATAGACCGGTAATCTTAAGAGAGTTATTGCGAGTAGAATGTCTGCCTTGCTCACGCAAAAGCGTGGGCTTTGGCGGTTCGGTTCGCAATAACTCTCACCGGTCTTA
>JAEETB010000321.1 GCA_016286575.1 Prevotella sp. | reverse complement strand
ATCCACGAAGCTTACCGCATCATCTACTCACAGGGCGTACTGAAAGACGGTGTCGCCATGGCCCGCGAACAGTTCCCCGACTGCAAGGAAGTGGATTACATCTGTTCATTCATCGAGAATTCTAAACGCGGCATCATCCGTTAATCTATTCATTTGGAAAAAACGCTGATAGTTATCACGGGGCCTACTGCAGTCGGAAAGACGGCGTTGTGTATGGATCTGGCCAAGCATTTCAACATACCCATCATCAACGCTGACTCACGACAGATCTACAGAGAACTGAAAATCGGTACGGCCCGCCCGTCCAACAAACAGATGAGTGAAGTCAAGCACTACTTTGTTGGCACGCTGGGCATGGACGATTACTATAGTGCCTCACTCTACGAGCAACAAGTACTCACCCTGCTCGACGAGATTTTCAAGACCAGCGACTATGCCCTGCTCTCAGGTGGCAGTATGATGTATATCGATGCCGTATGCAATGGTATCGACGACATTCCCACCATCGATGATGAGACGCGCGCCACAATGAAGAAACGGCTCCTGATGGAAGGCCTTGAAAGCCTCTGCGAAGAACTGCGCCAGCGCGATCCAGAATACTATGAGATAGTCGATAAGCATAATCCCCGCCGTGTGGTTCATGCCCTCGAGATCTGTGTGATGACGGGCAAGCCCTACTCATCCTTCCGCAAACAGGAAAAGAAGGTTCGACCCTTCCGTATCATCAAAATCGGACTGACACGTCCGCGTGAGGAACTCTACAAGCGCATCAACCGCCGTGTGGACAAGATGATGAAGGACGGACTGCTCGAAGAGGCGAAGGAGATGTACCCCAAACGCGAAGTGAATGCCTTGAACACCGTGGGCTACAAGGAGCTGTTCGAATACCTGAAAGGCAAATGGACCCTCCACGAGGCCGTAGAGCGCATCAAGGGCAATACCCGCCGCTACGCCCGTAAACAGCTGACGTGGTACAAGAAGGACGAACAGATCCGTTGGTTTCATCCCGACGACAAAGAAGAAATCATCAGCTATATAGAGCAACAGAACTAAAAATCAGTTAACAATGAGTAACGATACTGACAATCAGAAATACGCATGGGCACAGCCCATCCTGAAGAAGATCAAAGGCATCTGGCCTTGGTACAAGAGCCTTTACAAGGGACGTCCCTGGTACGTCAAGACCTTGGCGGCTATCGTCTCCCTGATCGTGGCATTCTTCCTCTATCTGGGCGCCGTCGACATCAACTTCCTATGGCTCTTCGGCAAGACACCCTCCATGTCGACCATCAAGAACAAGCGCCCTGCGGCTGCCTCGATGATCTACAGTGCCGACGGCAAGCTGATTGGAAAGTTCTTCAGCGAGAACCGCACCCCTGTCACTTACGAAGAGGTGAACCCCGTGTTCTGGAAAGCCCTCATCGATACCGAGGACGAGCGCTTCTACAGCCATCACGGCATCGACTATACAGCCTTCGTGGCAGTAGCCAAGGAGTATATCCTCCATCGCGATGCCCGTGGTGCTTCTACCATCACCCAACAGTTGGCAAAGAACCTCTTCCGCACACGTTCTGAGTACTCTACAGGACTGCTGGGCAACATCCCCGGCCTCAAGATGCTCATCATGAAGAGTAAGGAGTGGATCACGGCCTACAAACTGGAATTCTTCTTCACGAAGAACGAGATCCTTACCCAGTATGCCAACACCGTCGACTTCGGCTCGAATGCCTTCGGCATCAAGACCGCTTGCAAGACCTATTTCGGTTGCACACCAAAGGATCTGACACCTGAGAATGCAGCCATCCTCGTGGGCATGCTCAAAGCCACCACCTATTATAATCCCCTCATCAACCCAGAGAACTCACTGAAGCGACGCAACATCGTACTCGATCTCATGAAGCAGCACGGCGACCTGACGGAGGCAGAGTGCGACTCGCTGAAACAGCTCGAGATCAAACTCGACTACAGCGTGGAGTCAGCCTACGACGGCGATGCCAACTACTTCCGCGAGGCCGTAGCCGACTATCTGAAAGACTGGTGCGAAGACTATTTCGACAACCGCAATGCCCTCTATACCGAAGGTCTGAAGATCTATACGACCCTCGACTCGCGCATGCAGGCCTATGCTGAGGATGCCGCTTTCAAGCAGATGAAGCAGGTGCAGCAGACCTTCAATGCCCACTGGGGCAGCACCAATCCCTGGCAGGACGAGCGCCACGTGGAGATCAAGAACTTTATCGAGGACATCGCCAAACGGCAGCCCGTCTATAAATACCTATATAAAAAATATAATGGCAACGAGGACTCCATCAACTACTATCTGAACCTTCCCCACAAGGTGAAAGTATTCGACTATGACCAAGGTCACGTGGAGAAGGAACTCTCGACGATGGACTCCATCCGCTACATGGTACACTTCATGCACTGCGGATTCGTGGCTATGGAACCCCAGACAGGGCATGTCAAGGCCTGGGTGGGCGATATCGACTTCCACTCATGGAAATACGACAAGGTGACCGCCATGCGACAGCCTGGTTCCACCTTCAAGCTCTTCGTCTATACCGAGGCCATGAACCAGGGCATCACTCCCTGCGACACGCGTAAGGACGAGTATTTCTCCATGAAGGTCATGGATCACGGCAAGGAGGTCACCTGGGCACCTACCAATGCTGACGGCCATTTCTCCAACGTAGACATCACCTTGAAACAAGCCTTCGCCATGAGTATCAACTCCGTGGCCGTCCGTCTGGGTCAGGAGTGCGGCATCGAGAATATCGTCAACACAGCCCATAACATGGGCATCAAGTCGAAGCTCGACCCCACCCCGTCGCTCACCCTTGGAGCCAGCGACGTCAACCTGCTCGAGATGGTCGACGCCTATTGTACACCCGTGAACAATGGCGGACAGATCGACCCAGTGCTTGTTGCTAAGATTGAGGATCGCGATGGCAATGTCATCTTCGAGGCACCGACAGAGGCAAAGCAGGCCATCCCCTATCGCTCAGCCTTCCTCGTTCAGCAGCTGCTGAAGGGCGGCATGAGTGGCACCAGCTCACGCCTGATGGGATTCGTGGGCTACGACAAGGCGGCTGATACCGACTTCGGCGGAAAGACTGGAACCTCCAACAACCACTCTGATGCCTGGTTTATCGGCGTCACGCCACGTCTCGTCGTAGGCGCCTGGGTAGGCGGCGAATACCGTTCCATCCACTTCCGCACAGGTATGCTCGGACAGGGCAACCGCACGGCACTTCCCATCTGCGGTTACTTCCTCGGATCAGTACTCAACGACCCCGCTTTCAAGAAATACCGCACGAAGTTCGCTGAGCCCCACCAGAGCGATCTAACCAGCGACATGTACAACTGCGGCGGCTACTTCAAGGCACCTGCCGACTCTGACTCCATCGGCGTCGACTCCCTCGC
>JAEETB010000320.1 GCA_016286575.1 Prevotella sp. | reverse complement strand
CACATGTCCTTTGACATCAATCTGAGCAAAGGCACTTACCGATAAGAGCAGCCCGAATATAAGGCCAAGCATCCTAAGCGGAAATTGAATGTTTACCTGCTTCATCATTACTTTAATTAGAGTTAATTTGTTATTGTTATATCGTTTAAACTTCTTAGGCTCAGAGTTCTATGGTGCAAAGATAAATTTCTTTTCAATAAATTGTATTTTTTTTTGCTAAAAAACTATCAAAAGCTTCATGCAAACGTTTGCATGCGCGCGTACTTATATTAAAAGTTAAAGAAAATGTTTGATATTAGTTTTTTTTAGTATCTTTGCATCGTGAATAATTAAAACTGAATGGACGAGAAAGCCCCAATGACGATGAAGGACATTGCAAAGGAGTTCGGAATCTCTGTTGCAACCGTCTCGCGAGCCCTGAAGGATTCGCCCCGTATCAGCGAGGAGCGACGTAAGGCCATCCAGCAGTATGCCCGTGAACACAATTTCTATCCCAATTTCATAGGAGCAGCCCTGCGTCATAACCGTGTGATGCCGTCGAGGATGATAGGTGTCATCGTGCCTGAGTTCACACATTATTATTTTTCTTCTATCCTGACGGGTATTGAAGAGGCCGCTGCTGCAAGGGGTTTTAACATCATGGTGGCCCTCAGTGGCGAGAAATATGAGCGTGAGGTTAGTATCTGTGAGAATTTCCATCGTTACAAGGTTTGCGGTGTCATCGTTTCACAGGCAAAGGATACGAAAAACTACGACCATTATCAGAGACTGCTCGATGCAGGTATCCCCTTGGTGTTCTATGATCGAATCTGTACGGGTGTGAATGCCAGCCGTGTGGTTGTCGACGATTATATGGGCGCCTATAATGCGGTCTCTCATCTGATCGAGACAGGCTGTAAGCATATCGCTTTCTATGGCTCACCTATGCAGCTCGAGATTTCCAAGAACCGTTTCAATGGTTATAAGGACGCCTTGCTGAAACACGGACTGGCGGTCGACGAGTCCATCATCCGTGTTTGCGACAATCGTGCTGATGCTGAAGTGCTGACGCCTGATATCCTGGCAATGGAAAACAGACCTGACGGTTTCTTTGCCGTCAACGATGATACGGCCATCGGCATTCTCTATACCGTCAAGCATGCAGGATTCTCTGTGCCTGATGATATCTCGATCTGCGGCTTTACTAACGGACAGCGTGCCGTAGCCTGCGATCCCATGTTGACAACGGTGGAACAGCGTGGTCACAGGGTGGGCGAGGAGGCAGCCCAGATCCTGATGGATAAGGTGGAAGGACTTATCCCACTTGAAAAGGTTGAGAAGCGCATCGTGCGCACCCGCCTTGTCATACGAGGAACCTCCAAGTAGTGAAAAGTGAAAATGAAAAGTCATAATTATGAAACAAAAACCTGATCTCTCCTTTTGGAACTTGTGGAATCTGAGCTTCGGATTCTTTGGTGTGCAGATTGCTTACGCTCTGCAGAGTGCCAACATTTCACGTATCTTTGCGACGTTGGGCGCTGACCCTCACAACCTGAGTTACTTCTGGATTCTTCCACCACTGATGGGTATCCTTGTGCAACCGATTGTCGGAACACTGAGCGATAAGACATGGACACGCTTCGGACGTCGTATACCTTATTTATTTATAGGCGCGGCTGTGGCTGTTCTGGTCATGTGTCTGCTGCCCAACTCTGGTTCCCTTGGACTGACCATCAGTGCCGCCATGGTCTTCGGACTGATTGCACTGATGTTCCTCGATACGAGCATCAACATGGCCATGCAGCCGTTTAAGATGCTGGTGGGCGACATGGTGAACGAGAAGCAGAAGGCTAAGGCCTACTCCATCCAGTCGTTCCTCTGCAATGCGGGCAGCGTCATGGGCTATGTGTTCCCCTTTGTCTTCACGTTTATCGGCATCAGTAATGTGGCTGAGAAAGGTGTCGTACCCGATTCTGTCATATGGTCGTTCTATATCGGAGCCGCCATCCTGATCCTCTGCGTCATCTATACCACGATGAAGGTCAAGGAGTGGAATCCGAAGGACTATGCAGAGTACAACCCTGTATCAGAGGAGAAGGAGGAGAGTGCCAACTGGATTACCTTGTTGAAGAATGCACCGTCAACCTTCTGGAAAGTCGGACTGGTACAGTTCTTCTCATGGGCTGCGATGCTCTATATGTGGAACTACACGACGGGCGCGATCGCTGAGGTGGTGTGGAATACCACTGATGCCTCGAGCGAGGCCTTCCAGGAGGCAGGCAACTGGACGGGCATCCTCTTTGCTGTCCAGGCTGTGGGCTCCGTTGTATGGGCTGCCCTGCTGCCGCAGTTCAAGAACACGAAACTGGCCTATTCTGTCAGTCTGATTATCGGAGCCATTGGTTTCTGCATGGTTCCTTATATCCACGACCAGTATTTGCAGTTCGTTCCCTTCCTCATGATTGGCTGTGCGTGGGCTGCTATGTTGGCGATGCCATTTACCTTCGTCACCAATGCACTGCAGGGCTACGGTCACATGGGAGCTTATCTGGGACTGTTCAACGGCACCATCTGCATCCCACAGATTATTGCTGCACTCTGTGGTGGTACCATCCTCTCGATAGTAGGTCACCATCAGTCAACCATGATGGTAGTGGCTGGCGTCAGCTTCCTGATTGCTTCCGTCTGCGTGTTTGTGATTAAGGACAGGAAATAAGGAAAATTATTCACTGGCATCGTCCTTCCTGCGGCGGAAAAGCACGGCGGCGATGACGGGGGCACCCACAAGGGCAGTAACACTGTTCACGGGGAGTGCTCCCTCGAAGCCTGGCATGCGCGCGATAAGGTTGCACACGAGGGCGAGGGCAGCTCCACATAGCATGGTGGCAGGTATGAGCATACGGTGATCAGAGGTACGGAAGAGGGCACGGGCCAGATGAGGCACGGCGAGGCCGATAAACATGATAGGACCGCAATAAGCCGTGACGATGGCCACGAGTACACCTGAGCAGAGAATAACCAACAGACGGGCCTTGCGGATATTCAGACCCAGATTAGCTGCATAACGTTCACCCAGCAGCAACAGGTTCATTGGTTTCACCAGCAGGAAGCTCAGTGGCAACAGGATGGCCATGAGCACGACAAACAGCACCATCTCGTCGCCTGAGACACGTGAGAACGAACCAAGTCCCCACACGACGAAGGCCTTCACATCCTCTTCTGGCGAGAGGAACTTCAGTACGCCGATGATGGCAGTCGCCAAATAGCCGATCATTACACCTATTATTAATAAGGTGACATTTCCACGCACCTTCTGCGAGATCCACACGATGAGCATCATCACTGCCAGCGCACCCACGATGGCGGCTACTGACATGGCGGCATCACCCAGATAACCCAGTCGCGAGAGCGCCACCCCACCCAGTCTGCCTGAGAGCAGTACGACGAAGGCCACACC
>JAEETB010000319.1 GCA_016286575.1 Prevotella sp. | reverse complement strand
CTGTTTATGAGCACAGCTCATACAGCATTTCCTAATGGGGATGTGATACGCATTTATTACAAATGTGTTTAATCTATTTCTCATATAAATACAATTTAAATTATTAATAATGTGAATTAATCTCAGTTGAAAACATCTCTATTCTCACGAACCGAGATGGTGTGCAATAACGCTTTACCGCTTGAATGTTTAAAATCAGAAATCCAATGAAAAAACCAAAGTATATGAAAAAAGAACTAATATGAAGATATGTAAGCATTTCAATGACCGCAGACTCATTATGAAATCATTCGGTTGCCCGACGTGTTTCTTCCTGAATCACGATGCAAATGTAGATAAACCAAGAAACTGTGCAAAACTGAGAGCATAAACCGAAAATTATTTTTCACTTTTTTCGGTCTATGGACATAATTGGCTGAAAAACAACAAAATAGAAAATGGCCGACACCCGAAAAATTTTCGGATATCGACCTTCATTTGACGCTCGGTTTACGTCGGTTTATGTTCGGTTTATGAAAACGCTATTCCTTTCGGGGTACGAAGCGGTCGAGCAACGGCTGAATCTGCGCCCACTTCTTCGACTTGCGCTTATAGCTCGGACGACCCTTGTCGATGTTCTGATAAAATTCGCGGTTGCCGAAGAACATCTCGTTGAGCGCAGGCGAGCCTAATGTCGACACAAAGAATCGGTGCTCTGCGAAATAACCGATAAGGTTTTGCCACACTACACGCAGGTTACCCGTCTGCTCCAGCATCGACCAGAACACCTCCGACATTTCCTTCTCTTCGCCCGTCAGCTCATACATACCCACACCAAGGGCATTCTGTAACATCTCGAGAATCTTCACATCGGTGGCAGGCGCTACCCACTCGCCATATCCCACCAGCTCGGCCAGCGTCTCAAGGATCGAGTGCCGTGAGTCAGTCAACTCGGCCAGACGAAGCCCACGACGCTTGCGCATCTCCATCATCTGCTGCTGAGCCATTTCGACCTTAGTCATATATTTCAGGAAGGCTTTGCGGTGCTCCTTTGCATTCTCGTCCTTGCGATGGGTGTAAAAATAAATGCCCACCTGCAGAGGAACCACCTTTAACTGATGATCCTCATACTCACACATCTTGCGCAGACAGTAGTAGTGCTTATGAATATCCTTTTGCGACAACACCTTATCGTCCTCGGGTACCTGGAAAACCACCTCGTTATCGTAATGCTTGCCGCGAGTCATCGTCGATACGCGTTCTTTATATATGCCAGTCCTGAACAGTTTCATCAGCCTCACAGAACGGTACTCTTCCAGATCCTCTATCGTTGGCGAACCCAGGCAATCTTTCTCGCACCAACGATTATAGGACTGTATCGCCTTGTTCCTGTGGCGAAACTTGCCGAACAGCTTCATCTGGTCCTCATAGAGTTTCAGGTAGTCCTCGTTACTATGATGACGGTCAAGCGCATCGGCAATACTAAACAAGAGGTCAGCCAGCGCTTCTACCGCCTGGTTGAGATTCTCGACAGTTTCCTCTTCGTCTGCGACAGTCTTTTTTAGTGCAACTGGCAGAAGGGTCTGCAACTGCTCAGCCAAAGGAGCGTAGTCGATACCCTCATCGGCTTCGAGCCAGATCTCACGGCTCACCCGTTCAAGTACCTCTGTCTTCAGCATAGCACACAACTCTTCTATGTCGGCTATGATACTGTGCATCAACAGCCGACGACCAGCCGAGGGGCGCCTCTTTTTGAAATCGGAAAGAGTGATTATCAGTCCAGTTATTATGTTATTATATTCGAAAGGTTCCATTATTCGTGTTGTGTCCTGCCATTAGTGGCAAAACGGTTGCAAAATTAATAAAAATCCAGCACCTTTCAGAAGAACTTTCGTTAAAGAATCTAAAGGTTCAAGACCTCATTTTCTCATAGTAAAATTGTTTCAGATTCCCCCTCCGACAAAAGCCATTTCGCTGTTAGGTTTTGCCCCTCAGCCGATGTCAAATAATGAGTATTAACACGCATTTTTTGCGTTTTGATGGTACACGACACAACAGTGCCTGACCCCTTTGTGTCAGGCTTATGATGGTGGGCTTAGTCCTCCTGCTCGTAATAATATGAATAGTCTATTCCCTTCATAAACATCTCGCGATCATCAATCTTGTCTGTCATTGCTTGTTGAAGCAGCGACTTGATGGCACGATCATCCGTTGTACTTATTCGCATGGCCTTCAGATAGTCTTTCTTGTCTATTTTACTCCAGTCAACGCAAAGTTTCAGTTGCTTTTTGAATATCAAGTCAAGCCAGATGCGGGTTGAGCGACCATTGCCCTCCATAAAGGGATGAGCCACGTTCATCTCCACATATTTTTTCACGATCTCGTCGAACGTCTTTTCAGGCATTTTCTCGATGATACTCAGGTTTTTCATCAGATACTCGGCCCGACAAAAGAGTGTGCCGTCTTTCCAGATCGTCTTGGTGCGTATCTTGCCTGCAAAGTCGTAAAGTCCGCCAAAGATGTAGGCATGTATCTGTTGCAGGCATTCGATGGTGCCAGGCTTCATACTATCCAACAGCCCACTCTCTACGAGGGTATAGGCTTTTTTCTTGCTCTGCCCGTCGATACTATTGTCGCTGTAGGTAAACCAATTCAGGAAAGCATTCGCACGGTTGTTGGGATAGTTCTGGGCCAGCGTCTGCACGCACTCGGCATCCAATGCATCTGCAAAACGCTGCTTACCATCAGGAGCCTGGAATTTGAAGTGGTTAGTGACACTAACCTGTTGAATGCCATCCTTTGCCATCTTACCCTTCAGGTATTTCCAATAGTTACGGCATTTTTTGTAGTCTGCTTCATCATTCACAGCCCCAACAATATCAACTGCCGAGAACCACCACTTGCAGTTTTCCTCGTCCCACACGGCGCGAACCTCATGGTCATTAAAGAATCTGATAGATTTCTTACTCATCGTCAATAAACACCCTATTAGTGGTGCAAAGATAGTGTAAATAATACAAATCACCAAATGTTTATCACAAAATGTGAACCTGTCTTGTACTGATATAGTTGACACTTGACGTTGCAAAGTTGCAGTGTTGCAGTTTATTTTTATGCCTATCCCCAGAGTAAAAATATGTCTATATATTATATATATATAAATATATATAAATATATAGGGTATATTTTCCATATTGGGGAGGGTGGAAATTTTAACTGCAACGACGCAACGCGCAACGTGGACTGGACGAAAAACGTGAAAAATGTGGGCTGAAAAGGCAGTATTTTCTGAACGTGTCTTTTTTCGTGTCTTTTTTGCGATTTAATTTGCAAGACACATGATTTTTTCGTACCTTTGCATTGTCGAAAGGAAAGATCGGAGAGACGGCCATTAAAGATAAAAATTGTGACCATTAAATCTAGAAATTGCGCGCATTAATGGTAGCAAGATTTTCTCTTAAAGGGCTTG
>JAEETB010000318.1 GCA_016286575.1 Prevotella sp. | reverse complement strand
CCGATCAGGAGGTGAAGTTCATCGAGGCCCTGAAGTATCAGGACAAGCGTGTGGCCATCGTCATCACAGCCATTGGTCGTGAGCGTGGCGAGGTGAAGGCTACGGTTGTCGCTTCCAACAAACTGACGCTCGAGACTGCTCCTAACGATACTTACGCTACCGTTGCTGTTGAGGGCTTCGATGCCGATGCTGCTCTCTCTGCTCTCGGAGCAGGCTCATGGGCTGATGTAGCATGGGTGGCTACCAACGCTGACGGCTCGTATGCACAGGAGTACAGTGCCGATGCACCGGGCTTCTGGTACGACAAGGAGGGCTTCTCCGGTGCCTGGGGCGACAATGCCAGCGTCTTCGCTACCTTCCAGGAAGGTCAGATTCTGATTGGTCAGATGCCAGGACAGATGACAGCAGGCTCTACCGTCACCATCAATTTCAGTGCGATGTACAACAACAAGATTGTGGAGAATATCATTACCGTCACCATCAAGGAGTACGAGGATCCTGAGACAGCACCTGAGGGCGAGCCCGCCTCTATCGAGAAAGACATCACCCTGACGAAGCCTTACGATGCAGAATGGGGCGACACAGAGCCACTCGACGTGAAGGAGGAGCTGCGCCAGTGCTTCAAGATGACAACCTATCAGATCTTCAAGGCTCTGAAGAGCGGCGAGATGAAGATGTGGGTCAATGAGATTGGCAATAAGGCCAACGAAGAGACTGGCGAACCTGCCTATACCGGTGAGGCTCCGGGCTGGTGGCTCAATGCCGAGGGCGCTCCTATCAGCTATGGCGAAGAGTCTGTGGCATACGTATTCCTTGGTATCGCTGAAGATGCATTGACATTCTACGGCGGCAACCATCCCGAGAACTGCTCGCCCAACGGACAGACCATCAAGACGAAGTATATCATCGAGTACAACGGCGTGACAGCTACGTATAACATTACGTTCAATATTACTGCTGCTGCCGCTACAAGATAACATTTGGATGGAGGGGCGAGTTATCAAGCCCGCCCCTCCGTCTTTCCAAATAGACAAAGTATGATGACTAAGAATTATTTCAAATACCTGCTTTTGCTGTTAGCCACAACGGTCTTTGCTGCTTGTAACAGTAGTGATGGCGATAGTACAACAGCTGTGGCTCCGACACTCAGCGAGACCGAGGTCAACGTGGAGTGTGATGCCACTTTCTATAGCCTGACCGTCTCATCGCGCACCGTCTGGACGGCCACCGTCGAGACTGGGGGCGACTGGCTGAAGCTTGTGAGTGGTAAAGGTACGGGTGGTGCCAGCGAGAAACTCTCCTTCGAGATGACGAAGAATACCACCAAGCAGCCCCGTGTGGCTAATATCAAGGTGAGCAGCGGCGCGGCCAGCACCTCGCTGAAGGTGACACAGGCCCCGACAACCGTCGAGATCATGGACCAGAGTCAGGTGAAGGACTTCGACAAGTATTATAAGCCCAAAGAGTTCAACTTCGACATGCTGCGCAGCGATGCCAAGTGGTCGTGGTTCCGCTCTAAGCAGAGTGAGCACTTCTTCGTGTTCTGGGAGGCTGGCTTCGGAGATGATCCTAACTCCAGCGAACTGCCTCAGGGTATGCGCGTGGATATCGACGACCTGCTGAGGAAGGCCGAGCAGTTCTATAAGACCAACGTCTCGACGCTGAAGATGGCTGAGACGGGGCAGGGCAAGTCGTATCTCGACAAGTATAAGATGGAGATCTACCTGCTCTACCAGACGGAGTGGCTCGCCACCGGCTCTGGCTACGACAACACCATCGGTGCCCTCTGGGTCAACCCCTCTACCTGTCAGCCCGTCGGCTCTGTCATCGCCCATGAGATTGGCCACTCGTTCCAGTATCAGGTGTCGGCAGACAAGCTGCTTACGGGTGAGGGCCACGAGACCAACTATGGCATGGACTGCGGCTTCCGCTACGGCTTCGGTGCCAACGGTGCAGGCGGCTGCGCCTACTGGGAGCAGTGCGCTCAGTGGCAGTCGTTCCAAGACTATCCCGATGCCACCTTCTACGACAGCTTCTATGCCTGGCAGCAGAACTTCCACCGTCACTTCAACCACGAGTGGATGCGCTATGCCTCCGTCTATTTCCAGTACTACTTCACCCAGAAACACGGCATTGATGCCTACGGACGTATCTGGAAAGAGTCGAAATACCCAGAGGATCCCCTTCAGACCTATATGCGTCTTTACTGCAATAACGACCTGCAGAAGTTCTACGATGACTATGCAGAGTATGCCCAGAAGGTGCTTACCTACGACTTCGGTAGCATCCAGCAGCACGCCGACGATAATGCCAAGGCTTATAAGTCGCAGATGTTCAAGGTGGGCAACAAGTTCCGTCCCTCTTACGCCAACTGCCCTGGCACCACGGGCTTCAATGCCATCTTGCTGAATGTGCCGGCAGCCGGCACTATGGTGAAAGCCTCTCTGGCAGCCCTTCCGGTAGGTTCTGCCCTGGCTTCCGATGATCCGGGCGAGCAGAAGAACGGTGATAATCAGGTGGTCGGAAACGTGAAGAACTACAACTCGCAGTCGAACAAGTCGTCTGATTACCGTTTCGGTTTTGTGGCCATCAAGGGCGGCAAGGCTATTGAATACGGCAAGATGACGAAAGGCAGCGAAGGCGAGGCTGAAATGAAGGTGCCAGCCGGTACCGACAAGCTCTACCTCGTGGTAGTGGCTACGCCCGACACCTACAACCGCCATCCGTGGAACGACGACGAGAGCGATGACGAGCAGTGGCCCTATGAGGTCAGCTTCAGCGGCACCAACGTCAGCGGCTATATCGATGTCGATGTGAACGCCGATCCGAAGGACGTCAGCCTGAGCTTCGACCTGAAGTGCGATGCTTCGCTCGACACCTATGAGCTGGGTCGTATTGACTTTGCCTCTAACGGTGCCCTCGAGAAGATCGCCCAGGCCTTCGCCATGCAGCCCGCCACCCTGGCTGGCAGCACACTGCCCATCGCGGCCAATACCGAGCAGAAGCCTGCAGAGGGTAAGATTGCCTTCGGCCTGCAACAGCCCGACGGCTCTATCGCCTACAACTACACCGCCAATGTCGGTTTCTGGTGCAGTGCGGAGGGAAAGGTCGATAACTGGGGCGACACGGCTCCCGTGTTCTTCGAGTACGACAAAGACAGCTTCGTGCTCTCTTACGGTCACCGCTACGGTGTGAGCAAGGCTGGCGAGAAGTATGTGATAAAGCCCGTACTGGTCTATACCAAGGGCGGCAAGCTGTACAAGGCTGTCATCACACTGAATCTGCAGTTCTAACCGCGTTTTTTAAGTTAATTTGGTTAGTATGAGAGGAGGGGGCAGGACACTTCGGTGCCTGCCCCTGACTTAAACAGAAAGGGAATGAAGAAACTACTACTTTTCGGTCTGGCTGTCCTGTTGATAGCAGGGTGTTCCTCGGAAGGAGACTTGCCCGA
>JAEETB010000317.1 GCA_016286575.1 Prevotella sp. | reverse complement strand
CAGTAGGAATCCTCACGATGGGTCCTCCACGTGCAGGTGAGATTATCCGTCAGGGACTTTATCGTGGCGCTGATACAGGTTGGTTGCTGACTGACCGTCTCTTCGCAGGTGCCGATACCCTCGCTACCTCTTATGCGCTGGCTACGGCCATCAAGAAGATTGGCGATGTGGATATCGTGATCGGTGGTCGTCAGGCTATCGATGGTGATACCGCCCAGGTAGGTCCTCAGGTAGCTCAGAAACTGGGCCTCAACCAAGTAACTTATGCCGAAGAGGTGCTCTCAGTAAAGGATGGTAAAGCTACTATCAAGCGTGTGATCGACGGTGGTGTGGAGACTGTAGAGGCTCCGCTGCCTGTAGTGATTACCGTCAACGGAAGTGCAGCCCCCTGCCGCCCCCAGAACGCCAAGCTGGTGATGAAGTACAAGCGTGCTACCTGTCCGATGGAGCGTCCTGCCGAGGGTACGGTCTACGACTATCTGTACAACGAGCGTCCTGAGCTGACACTCAACCAGTGGAGCGTGGCCGATGTGGATGGCGACGTGAACCAGTGCGGTCTGAATGGCTCGCCCACCAAGGTGAAGGCTATCAAGAACATCGTGTTCCAGGCTAAGGAGTCGAAAACTTTGACGGCTTCAGATGCTGATATCGAGGGAATGATCAAAGAATTGTTGGAAGAAAAAATTATTGGATAACGAGATATGGCTAATAACGTATTTGTATATTGCGAAATAGAAGGTACTCAGGTACAGGAAGTATCTCAGGAGCTGCTGACCAAGGGTCGCAAGCTCGCCAATACATTAGGTGTTGAGCTCCACGCCGTCGTTGCCGGTACAGGCATTAAGGGTAAGGTGGAGGATCAGATCCTGCCTTACGGTGTTGATAAGCTGTTTGTTTTCGATGCCAAGGATTTGTTCCCTTACACCTCAGCTCCCCACACGGATATCCTCGTGAACCTCTTTAAGGAGGAGCAGCCTCAGATCTGTCTGATGGGTGCTACCGTCATTGGTCGTGATCTCGGTCCTCGTGTATCATCATCGCTGACCTCTGGTCTGACGGCTGACTGTACAGAGTTGGAGATTGGTCCTTACGAGGATAAGAAGGAGGGTAAGACCTACGAGAATCTACTCTATCAGATCCGTCCTGCCTTCGGTGGTAATATCGTAGCTACCATCGTGAACCCCGACCATCGTCCCCAGATGGCTACCGTTCGTAGTGGTGTGATGCAAAAGGCTATCTACGATGGTGCCTACAAGAAAGAGGTGGTTTATCCCGAGGTTTCTAAGTATGTAAGCCCCGAGGTTTTCGTTGTGAAGGTGCTCGACCACCATGTGGAGGCTGCCAAGCACAACCTGAAGGGTGCGCCCATCGTGGTGGCTGGTGGTTACGGTATGGGCTCTAAGGAGAACTTCGACCTGCTGTTCGACCTGGCTAAGGTGCTGCATGGTGAGGTTGGTGGTAGCCGTGCTGCTGTGGATGCAGGCTGGCTCGACCACGATCGTCAGATTGGTCAGACTGGTGTTACCGTTCACCCCAAGGTGTACATCGCCTGCGGTATCTCTGGACAGATTCAGCACATCGCCGGTATGCAGGACTCTGGTATCATCATCTCTGTGAACAGCGATCCCGATGCACCCATCAACCGCATCGCTGACTACGTGATCGTTGGCACCGTTGAGGAGGTTGTACCAAAGTTGATCAAGTATTACAAGCAGAACAGTAAATAATTTATTAGCAACGGACAACAGGACTTAAGGACTATTTAAAAGTCGTGTTAGTCGTGTAGTCCGTTGCAAAAAAGATAAAAATTATGGCAAATTACTATAGTGACCACCCGGAGATTGGATTTTATCTCAATCATCCATTAATGCCTCGCATCGTTGAGCTGAAAGAAAAGGGTTTCGCTGATGCGAAAGAATATGACTACGCTCCCGTTGACCTGGGCGATGCCATCGAGAACTACAAGCAGATTCTCGACATCACCGGCGACGTGGCTGCCAATATCATCGAGCCTAACTCTGAGAGCGTTGACCTCGAAGGTCCACACCTCGAGAATGGCCGTATGATCTACGCCTCTAAGACTTACGAGAACCTCGACGCCACCCGTAAGGCTGGTCTGTGGGGTGTAAGTATGCCTCGTCGTTATGGCGGTCTGAACCTGCCTAATGCTGTGTTCTCCATGCTGAGTGAGATGATTTCGGCTGCTGATGCTGGTTTCCAGAACATCTGGAGCCTGCAGAGCTGTATCGACACTCTCTATGAGTTCGGTAGCGAGGAGCAGCGTCAGAAATATATCCCCCGCGTTTGCGCTGGTGAGGGCATGAGTATGGACCTGACTGAGCCCGATGCTGGTTCTGACCTGCAGCGCGTGATGCTGAAGGCAACCTTCGACGAGAAGGAGAACTGCTGGCGCCTGAATGGTGTGAAGCGCTTCATCACCAACGGTGATAGCGACATCCACCTTGTACTGGCTCGCTCTGAGGAAGGTACGAAGGACGGACGTGGTCTGTCGATGTTCATCTACGACAAGCGTCAGGGCGGTGTGAATGTTCGTCACATCGAGCACAAGCTAGGTATCCACGGTTCACCTACCTGTGAGCTCACCTACAAGAATGCTAAGGCAGAGCTCTGCGGTAGCACGCGTCTGGGACTGATCAAGTATGTGATGGCCCTGATGAACGGTGCCCGTCTGGGTATCGCCGCA
Organism: Prevotella sp.; assembly: GCA_016286575.1. Lineage (GTDB taxonomy): Bacteria > Bacteroidota > Bacteroidia > Bacteroidales > Bacteroidaceae > Prevotella. The sequence goes on along the minus strand of JAEETB010000317.1, from coordinate 751 downwards.
CAGTCGGTAGGTGTTGAGCAGGAGGCTTACAACGAGGGTCTGGCTTACGCCAAGGAGCGTCAGCAGTTTGGTGATAAGATCATCAACTTCCCTGCTGTCTATGATATGCTCTCTCGTATGAAGGCCAAGCTCGATGCAGGTCGTTCACTGCTCTACGAGACAGCTTGCTACGTCGATGTTTACAAGTGCCTCGAGGATATTGAGCGCGACCGCAAGTTGGAGCCCGAGGAGAAGCAGGAATTGAAGAAGTACCAGCGCCTGGCTGATGCTTTCACCCCACTGGCTAAGGGTATGAACTCAGAGTACGCCAACCAGAACGCCTACGATGCTATCAGCATCCACGGTGGTTCAGGCTTCATCATGGAGTACAAGAGCCAGCGCCTGTTCCGCGATGCCCGTATCTTCTCGATCTACGAGGGTACCACACAGCTGCAGGTGGTTGCTGCCATCCGCTACATCACCAACGGCACGATGCTGAACAACATCAAGGATATGCTTGCAGCTCTGCCTGCTGATGCCAATGCCGCTCTGAAGGCTCGCGTTGAGAAACTGATTCCTATTTACGAGGAGGCTCTCGCCAACGTGAAGGCCCTCGAGAATCAGGACGCTCAGGACTTCCTCGCTCGTCGTCTCTACGACATGACGGCCGAACTCGTAATGTCGCTGCTCATCATCCGTGATGCCAGCAAAGCTCCTGAGCTCTTCGAGAAGAGTGCCAACGTGTATGTTCGCATGACTGAGGAGGATGTCT
>JAEETB010000316.1 GCA_016286575.1 Prevotella sp. | reverse complement strand
CATCGGGCACAGGGATGGTGAACCCCGCATCGCCCTCGCCGCGAAGGGTGTGTGCCAGCAGATTCAGTTCAAACATACCGTTCTTTGAGGTACTCAACAGGATGGTGTTGTTCTCCAGCAGACAGGCCGCCTGCACCACGCTGCCATGTGCCAGCAGTCGCGCCTCCATCTCTGGACTCAGGGGTACCCTCTGTCGCGCCTTGGAGTCGAAGAGCATCAGCGTACCGTTACCCGAACAGAGCAGCAGACCGTTTTCCAACAGTGCGAAATAGTAGAAACCAGCCCCCTCGGGGTGATTCAGTTCCGTGCGCTGCTTAAAGGTGTCACCAGCATAGACCAGCAGGTTGTCAGGACCTATCAACAGGATGTCATCCGAGGCATCGATAAAGAAGTCGCCCCAGTTCTGATTGGTCATCTGACGGTTAATGCGTGGCAGGAAGATGTTATGGTGTTCGTCGTACATCAGCACCTCCGTGCCGTTATAAACGAAGACACGACCCTTCGAATCCATCAACAGCTTACGCGCATTGTGGTTGCCCGTCTGCATGGGTATACGCTCAAAATGATCCTGACGGGTATAGCGGCACACACCGTTCACCGTGGCCACCCACAGCCGCCCCCACTTGTCGCAGAGCAGGCCCTGAACGTTGTTGTCAGGCAGTCCCAGAGTATCGTCAGTACAGAAATACTGGATATAGGCATGTCCGTCGTAACGGTTCAAGCCTCGGAACGTGGCAATCCATATCTGTCCTGTGGCATCCTCCTCGATGGCCTGCACGCGACTGTTCGACAGTTCTTCTGCCACTACGATTCCGTGCTCCTCGTCCTTATCGCGCTGCTGGGGCGCCTCTTTCTGGTGGCAGGCCATCAGGCACCATAACCCCAGGAAAAGTGAAAGGTAAAAGGTGAAAAGTGAAAAGTGATGATTCCTTCCTGTCATTTTTATTGCATTTTTGTGCAAAGATACGAAAAAGAAGTGAAAAGTGAAAAGTTAAAAGTGAAAAAATGAACGAATACGACAAGTTTTGAACAAATCGGAAAACGGCGAAGACGATTTGAACAAAGTCGAAAAACGAAAAACAGAATCAGAAAGACCCTTCATTGTCAATGATGTACTTTTGCACCCAGATTTCGAACAATTTATTTCTAACAATTAACTCAAACCATTACGAATCAATGAAAAAGAGCAGATTTCTAATGATGCTGATGGCATTGTTTATGTCAGCGACATCTTTTGCCCAGGGAATCAAGGGCACTGTGATTGACGAGAACGGAGAGCCCGTGATTGGAGCTACCGTTAGCGACAAGAACGACACTAAGAACGCTACCATCACCGACTTCGATGGTAACTTCATGGTCAATGTGAGAGCCGGACAGACCATCGTGGTCTCTTATATCGGCTATGAGACACAGGAAGTAACAGCCCGCGACGGCATGACTATCAAGATGCAGCCCGACAACAAGGTGCTCGATGAAGTGGTAGTCGTAGGTTACGGTATCCAGAAGAAGAGTTCGGTAACGGGTGCCATCTCCCAAGTAAAGCCCGAGGATATCGAGAACCGAACCATCTCGAACGCTCAGCAGGCTCTTCAGGGTAAAACCTCAGGCGTACAGGTAATCTCTACCTCAGCCGCTCCCGGATCATCGCCCACCGTACGTGTACGCGGGTATTCCTCTAATGTAAGTTCCGAGCCGCTCTACGTGGTCGACGGTGTAAGGTTGAGTGACATCAGCGGCATCGACCCTGCCACCATCGCCTCCATGGAGATACTGAAGGACGCTGCCTCTGCCGCCATCTATGGTGCCGAGGCTGGTAATGGCGTCGTACTGATCACCACCAAGAAGGGCAAGGCTGGTATGGGCAAGATCGCCTACGACTTCCAGTGGACGGACGAGTCACTCGCCAAGGTGCCGGCCATGCTCAGCGCTCAGGAGTATCAGCAGTATATGCTCGAGGGTAATCTCTTCACGCAGGACTTCATCAATGCCAACTGGGACGGCCATACCGATACGAAGTGGACGGACGTGGCCTTCAACCATGGTCACATGCAGAAGCACAACCTCTCGTTCACAGGCGGTAACGAGCGAGGGAACTACTATCTTGCGCTCTCCTACCTGAAGAATGACGGTATCGTCAAGGGCGACGCCGACGTCTACAAGCGACTGACTGCCACCATCAACGGCGAGTACAAGATCAAGGACTGGCTGAAGGTGGGTACGACTAACCAGATCGAGAAATACGATGTGAGACAGGTGTCTACGAACAACGAGTACGGTTCCATGTTGACCTCCGTGATGATGATGGACCCATTGACTCCCGAGAACTACGGCACGACACTGCCTGCTGACCTGCAGGGCCTGCAAGCTATGGGCAAGACCTTCCTGACTGACGAGAATGGCAACTACTTCGGCGTCAGCAAGTTCTACAACGGTGAGCAGTATAACCCGCTGATCATGCGCGACAATGGTCTGAACAAGAATCAGGGCTACAACGTCACGGGATCCATCTACGGTGACTTCACCCTCATCCCCTACGTGACGATTACCTCGCGCTTCGGCTATCGGCTGAACGGCGCACGTAACTCGAACACCTCTCTGCCATTCTATGGTAACGCTGTACAGAGCCGCGACTTCGTGAACCAGAGCAACACCTCTTCTACCACGATCTACTACCAATGGGAGAACTTCGCCAACTTCATGAAAACCTTCGCCGAGGCTCACACCGTCAGCGCTATGGTCGGTATGTCGTTCCAGAAAAACTCTTACGATTTCGTGACTGCTGGTGTAGAGGCCAACGGCGAGGACGCCCTGAAGAAAAACGATCCTCTGTTCTACTATCTGAACTACGCCAACGCCTCGGCTACGAAGAGCCTCAGTGGCGAGACTACCGACAACACCAAGTACTCATACTTCGGACGTGTGGGCTACGACTATCTAGGCCGTTACATGTTGCAGGCCTCGCTCCGTGCTGATGCAGCCGACCTCTCTAAACTCTCAAAGAAGACACGCTGGGGTTACTTCCCTGCAGTATCTGCTGGTTGGACCATCAGCGAAGAGAAGTTCTTCAGTGGCATCAAAAGCTGGTTCGACAGTCTGAAACTTCGTGCATCCTGGGGTCAGAACGGTAGCCTCTCAGCGCTCAGTGGCTATAGCTACAGCACAGATATCGCCCTCAGCGGCATCTACGCCTTTGTTCCTGGCAACATATATACATCGGGCGCTGCGCCCACTTCTATGGGTAACGAGGATCTGAAATGGGAGACCTCTGAGCAGCTCGATTTCGGTCTCGATGGCATCCTCTTGGGTGGACGTCTGACCTTCGGCTTCGATTACTTCATCAAGAAGACCAAGGACCTGCTGGTATGGAACACCACACCATCGCTGATCATCGGTGGTGCCACCTCGCCTATCAATGCCGGTAACGTGGAAAACAAGGGTGTTGAGATCGACCTTGGCT
>JAEETB010000315.1 GCA_016286575.1 Prevotella sp. | reverse complement strand
GTACATTGAATATTATAATAACGAGAGAATAAAACTCAGATTAAATGGAATGAGCCCAGTACAATACCGGACTCAATTCCAAATGAGAAATAATGTTTAATCTGTCTAAACTTCTGGGTTCACTTCAAGTTCCGGCTGATGGGGGTGGCAGCTGACATCGTCGAGGTGACAGAAACGTTACAGCGTGAGGTACTCGATGTGGTCAGCCACGAGGCCGTATTGGATGCTGATGTGGACACCGATTATGCGATACTTTCGGAGCAGGTACTGACAATGGAACTGGAGGAAAAGGCCGATGCCGATGATGCCATCCGCGAGCAGACGCACCTGGTGAATGAGGCATTAGGGGTGCTGAGCAATATGTTAGGCCAGATTGACGGTCAGCTGAAGCGCCACCATAAAGATGAGGAGTACGAACGTCTTTATGAGGGTGAGAGGCGCCGCTATATGAATTCAGGTTCGCCAGGCAGAGCCCGTCAGAAATTCGAGGAATGGAAGGACATCGAAGACGGTCATCCGCAGCAGGAGCAGGTAACCGACTTCCTTGTTGAGAAGCTGCTTCATATGTTCGAGAAAGGTGCGCTGACTGCAGGTGTGGAGCATATCCAGCGAGCGAAGCGCTATCCGAGTGAGGTGGACTTCGAACAGGTGGAGATCAGTCAGAAGATCACGAAATCGGTTTATCATCACTATGCTGCGCTGCGCAAAATCGTTGATTACAAAGATGGCTGTCTGGTGGTTGATCCTGTGCGCGTGGGAAGATATTTCTATTTGAACCGTCATGAGGAAAACGCAAAGAGCCACCGCTCGGCTTTTCTGAACTATATGTATAAGATTGAGCTGCTTCAGGCGGAGTATCGCAAGTTAATGGCCGACCATGATGATGTTGAAGAAAGCAATCCGCTGCCCGATGTGTTGGCTACTGGCGTTGCCATGAAGTACTGGCAGCGACTACAGGCAGCTGGGTTTGTCGATGAGCACTGCCAGCAACTACCCGACACAACCCGCAAGCAGGCGATGTATATTGCTGACATGTTTTCCGATAAGCTGCAGATGCGCTCAAAGTGGAAACCGTTTCAGGATCTGTGGCACATCAACAACTTGGCGCAGGAGAAGTGGGATATGCAGGAAACCGGCAAGTCGCCCGCCCGGTCTCAGGAGATAGACAAGATATTTATGGAATGATATAACTTGCTGATAATCAGCATAGGTTACCCCCTATATAGGCCTTATAATAGCCCCTATATAGGGGATTTTTGTTTTTTTATTGCCGTACCTTTGCACTGTCAACGAACGGAAACGGGGTTTTGACAGTGGTCTATGACATGATGCTACAATGACCCCTCCGGTAGGCCGGAGGCTGATGATCTATAAACATTCAAATTCAACAAATCATTGATGGAAACAAAGATTTTAAGAGTGGTACGCCAGGGCGAGGCCTTCAGCGTACAGTCGGCCAAGGCCGAAACAGGTACTATCCAGAAGTGCCACATCGTGTTGCGCGAACTGGGTGGTAAGTTTGAAAACGAGTTTGTGTGCGCCATGCTGGGCAATCTGGCGGCGTGCAGGTTCTACGAAGGTGACATCGTGTGTGCCACGCTTCGTTTCTCTACGCACGAATATCAGGGGCAGACCTTCCAAGAGGTGCTGGCCACGGATATTTTAAAGATTAAAGATTAAACATTAAACATTAAACATTCTTGGCGGAGCCAAGCGGCAAAGCCGAGCGAAACATTAAAACATTTAAAAAAATCTGAGTTGAAGTGAGGGAATCAATTGAGCACCGCGAGGTGTAGGGCCCTTTCTTAAAACTTCTCTCGCTAAATCAACTTAGAATTATGAAAACAACAACTATTACATTAAAGAATTCACACGTCGAAAACGACACACAACACATGACGTCGCTCGAAATAGCCGAGCTGACAGGTAAGAACCACTTTGACATCATGAGGGCCATTCGAAAGATGGAGCCAGCATGGGAGAAAGTATGTCAATGCAAATTTGCATTAACATCCCGAACCATCGTTCAGCCTAATGGTGGAACGCGCGAAGTTCCCTGCTACTCGCTGACCAAGACCGAATGCCTCTACATCGCCACGAAGTTCAACGACGAGGCGCGCGCCAAGCTCGTGCTGCGCTGGCAGGAGCTGGAACTTCAGGAGCAGAAGCACCACGCGCAACTCTGTCTGCCCGAGCCGAAGAAGATACTGGCACTGGCCGACGAGATCATCGGTGAGGGGCTGCGGATGCTGAACGAGGAGGCGGAGGACACGCTGACGGCGACGCAGGTGGCCAAGACCTTCAACATGTCGGTCTATGACTTCAACGCCATCCTGAGCGACATGGGCATCCAGTATCGCCGAGGCGGGCGATGGAACATCTCCGACGACCTCGCGGGGCGCGACCTGGTGCGACTGCGTACGTACATCAGCTATTCGCTGAAGGGTATTAAGAAAGAACGCACGTACATGACGTGGACCGTGCAGGGCCTGCACTATCTGAATTCGAAACTCGGATATCCGAATTTTTGAAATTAAAAAATTAGGAACAGAGTTTTTATTAGGCACGGATTTACAAAAATAATATTAAGGAATGAGTGTATTCGAGATTTACATAGGGGATGGCAGCGCAAAGTTTATGCGCCCCATCCACAACAGAGAGGAGTATCTGAGCCGACGCAATACGGACAGGCAGCGGCAGACGCTGAAGACCGTGCGCGAGCAGGATGCCACCAAGAAGAACCAGCTGGTGCAGATGAACTACTCGTGCCTGCCTAATCCCGACGGCTCGCTGAAGGGCTCGAAGACGGCCTCTCGGTCGGTGGGTATGGATATCGACTTCAAGGCGCCCAAAGAGCTCTCGGCTGAAGAGCAGCAGACTTGGCTTGCGAAGCAGATGGCGGGTGTCCCCGAGCTGGTGATGAGTAAAAAGGATGAACTGGGACTGCTGATGCTGGAGCGGTCGGCCACCAAGGGTTATCATCTGGTGTTCCGTCGCCGTGAAGACCTCTCGCAGGAAGACAACCTCCGCTGGGCCAGCCAGTTGCTTGGCGTGAAGTATGACGACAAGGCAAAGGATATCACGCGCGTGTTCTTCACCACGACTGGTGACGCAGATGAGCTGTTGTTTCTGGATGATGGGATATTTGACCCCCTCCCGGCCTCCGACCCCCTCCCGGCCTCCCCGAGGGGAGGGGATGTTGCGGAGTTGCAGTGTTGCAGTTCCCCAAAAGTCTCCCCTCGGGGAGATTTAGAGGGGGTTGCTTCTTACAACGGTCTGCTGTTCAAGGACATCATCGCGAAGTACTGGGACCTGTTTAACGATGGTAAGGTACCTGTGGAGGGCGACCGCAATGCGCTGACTTTCGAGCTGGCAGTGACCATCAGAAGTATCTGCGGCTATTCGCTGGAGAAGATGCTGGCGGTCATTCCTAACTACTGGAAGACCGATACCGACGAAT
>JAEETB010000314.1 GCA_016286575.1 Prevotella sp. | reverse complement strand
AGTCGTTCGATGTCAACCGCTCATTTAATATCGAGCACGAGATCAACAACTACCGCAACCAGCTGAAGTCGCAGAACATCACCGACGTGAACAACCATGAGTACACCTACGCCGTAGGTACCATCTACATGGATCTCATCAACGAGTGCGAGAAGCTTGCCGACTATGTAGTGAACGTCATCGAAGCCCGCATGGGAATCAGATAAGTGATAGAGATAAAGATTAGATAATCCCCGGATCGCCAAACGATTCGGGGATTATTTTATACTACATACTATTCATTCCAGTTACAATTCTACTTATATTTAATTCCTGTTTATCTCTATTATATCTCTAATTCATATAACTAGAGATGAACTAGAGATGAACTAGAGATGAACTAGAGATGAATTAGAGATGTGATTTCCTTCAGATGCGGATGTTGCCAGATATCAGCATGGCATTGGCAGAACTACAATTATGTTTATTTGCATACACTGCATACATTAGCATGTTATCTCCTTGATATAGAGAATGTTTGATTAGTGTATGCAGCTGTTGTTTTAGTGTATGCAATGCTATTTATAATCAGTATTCACAGGAGTCGTCAGGCTGAAGCAGCTTCTGTTTAGTACTTGAAGCTTCAGTTTAGTACTGGATTAAAAACTGTCCCAGGGGGTGGGACTATTTGTCCCAAGGGGTGGGACAATGTGTCCCAGGGGCTGGGACAAATCCCCAACTATTTAACGTATTTGTATTTAGTTGCTTGCATACACTAAATAAATAGCTGCATACACTAAACTATGTCCTGTAAATCAAGAAGTTAAGCTTTAGTGTATGCAGTGTATGCAAAATCTAAAAACTTTTTATTTGGAAATAGAACATCTTGGAAGGGTGAATCTGCTCGAAGGTACTCACGCTCAAAAATATCCAAATAAATTTGGTGTTTTGCTCGCTTATTCGTACCTTTGCAGCCGATTTCAAGGGGTGTCTGCGAGTGCAGGCTGAGATGATACCCTCTAACCTGATCCGGATCATACCGGCGTAGGGATGGAATAAAGGATATGTCGATACATGTTACCCCCTTTACATTATTAATTAATTAAAGGTACAACTAAAGGTATGAAAAGATTTGTTTTAGGAATGGCTGCGCTGGTGAGTGCGGTGAGTATGGAAGCGAGCGATCTTGATACACTCCGAGCTGTAGAACTGCAGGGTGTGCAAGTGGTATCTACCCGTGCGTCGAAGAAGACGCCTGTGGCTTATACCAATATGTCGCAGCAGGAACTGAAGTCTGTGAACTTCGGACAGGATATCCCTTATCTGCTCTCGCTGACGCCAAGTATCACGATGACTTCGGATGCAGGCAACGGCATCGGCTATACCTCGCTCAGGGTGCGTGGTACAGATCCGAGCCGCATCAATATCACGGCTAACGGTATCCCGATGAACGATGCGGAGAGTGCCCAGCTCTACTGGGTGAATATGGGCGACTTTGCCAGCAGCGTCCAGTCGATGCAGATCCAGCGTGGTGTGGGTACTTCAACCAACGGCGCTGGTGCCTTCGGTGCTACGGTGAACATGCAGACGGAGAATATCGGCTTGGAGCCCTACTTCGGACTCGACCTCTCTGGCGGGTCTTACTATTCACATAAGGAGACGATCAGATTCGGCACAGGACTCATTAAGGATCACTGGGGCATTCAGGGCCGACTTTCAAACATCGGCTCAAAAGGTTATCTGGATCGTGCCTCGACAAATTTGAACAGCTATTTCATTCAAGGGGGCTACTTCTCTGACAATACGGTGGTGAAACTGCTGACTTGGAATGGCGTAGAGGAGACCTATCACGCCTGGAACTACACCTCGAAGTATGAGCAGAGCCTCTATGGGCGCACCTACAACTCTTGTGGAGAGTACTACGACGATAATGGCAACGTGCATTATTATGACGGACAGATGGATAATTATCACCAGCAGAACTATCAGCTGTTGTGGAACCAGCGTCTCGCGAGCACTTTGAACCTGAACGTGACAGGCCATTACACCAAAGGTCAGGGCTATTACGAGGAGTATAAGACGGGGCGCAAACTGGTGGAGTATCTGCCTTACGGCGTCTGGTTTGATGAGAATCCGAAGCTGAAGAGCGACCTGATCCGCCAGAAGAAGATGGACAATGACTTCTTTGCCTTCGTGGCCTCGCTGGTGTATAACAATCGTGAGAATGTGGAAGCTATCTTGGGTGGAGGCTGGAACAAGTATAGCGGCGACCACTTCGGACTGGTGAAGTGGGTGAAGAACGTACCTGAGGGAATGGAACTCCTGCCCGACTTTGAATATTATCGCAACAACGCTAAGAAGACGGATTGGAACGTATATGGCAAGATCAATTACGACTTCCTGCCAGGACTGAACGGTTTCCTTGATCTGCAGTATCGCCACATTGGCCTTAAGATGCAGGATCCAGGCGACTGGATGGGAGCTAACCCCGACGGCAAGATCGTCATCGATGAGAAGTTCAACTTCTTCAATCCGAAGTTTGGTCTGAACTACGATATCACGCGTCATCATAAGGTCTATGCTTCGTATGCCATCGCTCATAAAGAGCCTACCCGCAACGACTACGAGGACAATATCGGCACAGAACTGAAGGCAGAACGTCTGAACGATCTCGAAGTCGGCTATAAGTTCCAGAGCGCGAAGTTCTCGGCTGGTGCCAATATCTATTGGATGAGTTACAAGGATCAGTTCGTGCTGACGGGCGAATTGAACAATATCGGCGAGGCCATCGCCAAGAATGTGGGTGAAAGCTATCGTCTCGGTGTGGAACTGGAGGCTGCATGGAAGCCTGTCGACTGGTTCCGCTGGGATGCTAACGCCACACTGTCGAAGAATCGTGCCAAGGAGTGGGAGGTAACGCTGATGGACGGCTCCGTAGAGAGCCTCGGCGACACACCGCTATCGTTCTCACCCGACTTCATCTTCAATAATATCTTCACCTTCAATTATAAGGGCATGAAGGCTTCTGTCCAGAGCCAGTATGTGGGTGAACAGTATCTGACGAATACAGGTTTCAAGAGCTATCAGACCCTCGACGATAACGGCAAGCCTATTGATGTGAGCATGATGCTCGATGGCCATTTCACCACGAATGTCGATCTCAGCTATTCGTTTGCCCTGAAGCAGTTGGGCTTGAAGGATCTGACGCTTGGTGTGACCCTCTATAACATCTTCTCTGCCAAGTTCGACAACAACGGCTGGGCTGCTCCTGCCTTTACGAAGGAGAATGGAAAAGTGGTGGCTACAGGCTGGGATACCTCCGATCAGTATGAGGCAGGTTTTGCTCCCTCGGCTCCGTTTAACGTGATGGCTCATCTCTCGATTAATTTCTAGACAATGGATTTCCTCAGCGAGTATTGGCTCGACATATTGACAACGGTTCTCGGCCTGATCTATATCTGGCTCGAGTACCGTGTGTCGATAGCCCTGTG
>JAEETB010000038.1 GCA_016286575.1 Prevotella sp. | reverse complement strand
AGCCATCTTGGCGTGGTGCTACCGATCAGGACTGGGTGACCGTCTTCCTGGCTCATCCCGTCGTACACGAGCCTGGTACTTTCTATCTTTACAACAGCCTCGGCACCTATATGCTCTCGGCCATCGTACAGCAGGTGACTGGCGAGAAGGTGGTCGATTACCTGACACCTCGCCTCTTCGAGCCATTGCATATCGACAAGCCCAAGTGGGAAGAGAGTCCGCAGGGCATCAACACAGGTGGCTGGGGTCTCTATCTGAAGACCGAGGATCTGGCGAAGATGGGCCAGTTGCTGTTGCAAAAGGGCGAATGGAACGGCAAGCAGCTCATTCCTGCCGAGTGGGTGGCTGAGATGTCGAAGAAGCAGGTGGAGAGCATCAACCCCGGCACCCGTATCGAACAGGCAGCCGAGCGTGGCTTGACCGTAGAGACCAGCGACTGGATGCAGGGCTATGGCTATCAGATGTGGCGTTGCCGCCCAGGTTGCTTCCGTGCCGACGGTGCCCGTGGCCAGTACATCATCGTCGTACCTGACAAGAATGCCGTCATCGCCATCACCTCCAACGTAGAGGACCTGCAGGGCGAGCTGAACCTTGTCTGGAACCGCATCCTCCCCGTTTTGTAAAACAGATACCTCATTGCCAGAATATGATGGCAAGTAACGACAATGGATATTACAAGCTCTCCTGGGGTGAACGCATTGGGTTCAACTCAGGTGAGCTGGCCCAGAACCTGATTTACCAGACGGTCAGTATCTGGCTGCTCTTTTATTACAATAATGTGTTCGGCCTCGACGCAGCTGTGGTGGCCGTGATGTTCCTTGTGGTTCGTATCATCGACGTGCTATGGGATCCGATGGTCGGTGCCTTCGTCGATAAGTCGCACCTGCCGTGGGGTAAGTACCGTTCGTGGCTCCTCATTGGCGGTCTGCCGCTGGCGACGTTCGCCATGCTCTGCTTCTGGAACGGCTTTAGCGGGTCGCTGCTCTATGCCTATGTGACTTATGTGGGCATGAGCATGTGCTTCACGCTGATCAATGTACCATATGGTGCCCTCAGTGCATCATTGACCCGCGACACCAACGAGATCACCATCCTTACCAGCGTGCGTATGCTGATGGCCAATACGGCCGGACTCATCATTAAGACCCTGCCATTGGTTGTTGCCCTCTTTGCGCCCAAGGTGCTCAACGAGCAGACGGGCGAGATGGAGGCAGTCTATAACACCCCAGAGGCAGGCGGGGCGTGGTTCATCACCATGAGTATCTTTGCGCTCACAGGACTGGTATTGCTTGTTGTCACCTTCTTCAGCAGTAAAGAGCGCATCGTGATGGATAAGAGCGAGTCGGCCAATGTCAAGGTGAGCGACCTCTGGATGGAACTGATCCGTAACCGCCCGTTACGGGTGTTGGCGCTCTTCTTCATCATCGCTTTCACCACGATGAGCATCAGCAACGCTGCCGACTCCTACTTCATGACCTACAACATGGGGGCTACGCCGATGATGACCACCACCTTCATGTGGCTGGGCACCATTCCGGCTTTTATCTTCCTGCCCATGGTGCCGGCTATCAAGCGCAAGATAGGTAAGAGTGCCATGTTCCGCCTGTTCCTCGGTATCTCCATCGTGGCTATGCTGGTGATGTATCTCTTCGTGTCGATCCCCAGTCTGAAAAACTATTTCCCATTGCTTTGTGTGGTGCAGTTCGTCAAGAGTACAGGTGTGCTGGTGGCTACTGGTTATATGTGGGCACTAATGCCCGAGGTGGTCACCTACAGTGAGTATGCCTCAGGCCGTCGCGTGGCAGGCATCGTCAACGCACTCATCTGCATCTTCATGAAAGCAGGTATGGCCCTTGGCGGTGTCATTCCCGGACTGGTGCTGGCATGGGTGGGCTTCAAGGCTGGTGCTTCTGCCCAGACGCCATTGGCCGAACAGGGCATCCTCTGGCTCGTCACGCTGATTCCCGCAGCCCTCTTTGTCATCGCCATTTTCGTCATCGGCAAGTACGAACTCTCTGATGAGAAGATGGACGAAATCAATGCCGCCATAACGAATAAAACAAAATAAGCTATGGAATTGACATCTAATTCCGATAAGATTACCAGGGACTATTTCGACTCCCTGCTGGTAGAGACCCGCTATCTGGACGCTGTGCTTCCCTCCACGCAGCTGACGCTGTTTGGAGAGACCTTCCGAACGCCCATCATGACAGCCGCTCTGTCGCACCTGCAAAATACCGCTAACGACGGAATGACCATCTATGCCCAGGCCGCAGCCATGAGTGGAGCCGTCCACTGGGTGGGTATGGGCAGCGACGAGGAGCTGGAGGCCATCGTGGCTACTGGTGCCAGAACCATCAAGATTATCAAGCCCCACGCTGACAATCGCGAGGTACTGCGAAAGATAGAGCATGCCGTGAAGACGGGCTGCATCGCCGTGGGTATGGACATCGACCACGCTTTCAACTCTGAGGGCGGCTACGACAACATCTTCGGACTACCGATGAAAGCCAAGACCACAGAGGAACTGAAGGATTTTGTACAGGCTGCTGGTGTGCCATTCATCGTAAAAGGCGTGCTCAGTCCTCACGATACCGAGAAATGCCTCAAGGCTGGTTGCGCAGGTATCGTCGTGTCCCATCATCATGGTATTATCCAGTATGCCGTACCGCCACTGATGGCGCTGCCCGACATCCTGTCAATTACAGGCAGAAGCATTCCCGTGTTTGTCGATTGCGGTATCGAAAGCGGTATGGATGCCTACAAGTGTCTGGCTCTTGGTGCGACAGCTGTGTCGGTAGGTCGTCACCTGATGCCATTGCTCAAGAACGGTGCCGAGGCTGTAGCTGGTCGTATCGACGAGATGACGGCAGAGCTGGCAGGTGTAATGGCCCGTACAGGTGTGGGTGCCTTAGACCGCATGGATCCAACCATTATTCATAGGAGGACGTTCTGATGTACTTGGGCATTTCATCATCGTTAGCGCATGAGTCACCTCAGGAGTGGGCTCAGAAGCACAAGGCGCTCGGACTCCAGACCGTTAATTTTCCTGTGTGTTATGATGACGGCGAAGAGACCTTCATGGCCTATAAACAGGCTGCCGATGAGGCTGGCCTTACGATAGCTGAGGTTGGTATCTGGCGCAACACGCTGGCTGCCGATGCCGACGAGCGCCAGCGCTGGATAGACTATGCCATCCGTCAGCTCCGCATGGCAGATGCCATTGGTGCCGCCTGTTGTGTCAATGTGGTAGGCACGCCCTACGGTCCCCGCTGGGACGGTGGCTACCGTGAGAATTTCAGTACTGAGCTCTGGGATATGGCCGTCTCGATGATCCGTCAGATTATCGACACAGCCCGTCCCCGTCATACCAAGTTCTGTATCGAGTCGATGCCTTGGATGATTCCCAGTGGTCCTGACGAATATCTGCGCCTGATAGAGGCTGTTGATCGTGCGGAGTTCGGCACCCATCTCGACGTGGTGAACATGATTACCTCGCCGAGACGTTATTTCTTCAACGACGAATTCCTGGAAGAGTGTTTCGAGAAACTTCATGGTACCATTGTCAGCTGCCACCTGAAGGATATACGCCTTAAGCCAGAATACACCTTCCAACTGGAGGAGTGCGCCTGCGGTCAGGGATCTTTGGATATCAAACGGTATATCCGTCTGGCCACTGCCGAGAATCCTTGCATGCCCATGATCATCGAGCACCTGACTACCGATGAGGAATACATCGCAAGTGTAGACTATGTGCGAGAATTAATACGTCAGATTTAACAATTATCCAACCTAAAAGTAAGCTATAAGATGATGATTAGACTCAACAACAACATCGAGATTCCGCAGATTGGTGTCGGCACATGGACGCTGCGAGGAGAGACGGCCCGACAAAATGTTTGTCTGGCCTTGGAAGCCGGATTCCGCCACATCGATACGGCGCAAATGTATGAGAATGAGGCTGAGGTCGGACAGGGCATTCTTGACAGCGGGATGCCGAGACAAGATATATTCCTCGTCACCAAGATTAATACGAATGTCATGCGCGATGGTCGCGAGGCTGTCCGAAAGTCTATCGATGAAAGTCTGGCTAAGTTGAAGACCAGTTACATCGACCTGCTGCTGATTCACTGGCCCGTGAAGGACTGCGTAAAAGATACCTGGCAGGTCATGGAGGACTATGTTAAGCAAGGGGCAGTAAAGTCCATCGGCGTAAGCAACTTCAACCGCCGCCATCTGGACGACTTGCTCACGTATGCCGAGATCCGTCCTGTCATCAACCAGATAGAGGTACATCCATTTATGACGCAGGAAGAGAACATCGCCTACAACCGCCAATTGGGCATCCAGGTAGAGGCATGGGGACCGTTCGGACAAGGCGACATCGACGTCGTTGGGCATCCGCTGCTCCAATCGCTGGCTGCGAAGTACCAGAAGACCGCTTCGCAGATTGTACTCCGCTGGATTGTGCAGCGAGGACTGATCACCATCCCCCGAGCCAAGCCCAACCACTTCGCCGAGAATCTGGAAATCATGACGTTCTCGCTCTCCGACGACGACATGCAGGCCATCAGTACCCTGAACCAGAATCTGCGCTCGAACGCACTCAACGACCCCGATACGTTCCCATGGTAGTAACGATCCTTTGTCTGTACCAAATGGACTGAAGGATGCCCCTCATGATGAGGTAAAGAACCATCGCCAGCCACAAAGCGTGGTTGGAAAGTGAATGGTGGAGAATGAGAAGAGACAGGTTGTAGACAGCGAAAAAGATCAGTGTAGACAAAAACGATGAGACCAACATACCACGCGTAGCGGTGATGCCGATAAAGACCCCGTCCCAGATAAAGGCAGCAGCCCCAGCGGCAGGGATAAGCCATATCCACCAAAGGTAATCACGAGAGGCTGCGAGCACCTCAGGCTCATCTGTCAGGATGCTGACAATCCATGAGCCACCAACTATATATAACATCGTATAGACCGTCGTAACAAAGATTGCCCACATCCAGAGTCTGTGTAATGTCTCACGGAAGGCCATCCAGTTCTTCGCACCATAGGTCCTGCCGCACAATGCCTCACCAGCATAGGCAAAACCATCCATGAAATAGGAAAAGAAGAGGTAAAGCTGCATCAGTACCGTATTCACAGAGAGGATGACGGCCCCACTACGGGCACCTGCCGAGGTGAAATAGAGATTCACGGCCACCAGACAGAGCGTACGCAGGAAGATATCACGGTTCACGTTGAAGAAACGCCCCATCGCCTCACGGACGAACGTACCTTTCAGCACCAGATAGCTGCGCAGGCGTCCATAATAACGGAGCAACAAGCCCAGAGCCACGATGAAACCAGCATATTGTGCGATGACCGTCCCTAAGGCCACACCCTCGATCTTCATGCCAAAACCATAGACGAGGGTCAGTGAGGCCAGGATGTTCACAATGTTCTGCATGATGGAGATAAACATCGGAATCCGCGTGTTCTGCATGCCGATAAACCAGCCCGAGAGACTATAGAGCCCCAACATCGCCGGCGCACCCCAGATGACCATATAATAATAGGTGGTGGCATAAGTCACGACATCTGCCGTAGGACCTATCAGCCAGAACATCAGCCATTTCAGTGGTCTCTGAAGCACTATCATCGTCAAAGCGATACCCAGTGAGATGGCCATCGAACGGATCAGAATACGAGTCACCTCCGTCAGATCCCTTCGTCCCAAAGCCTGTGAGGTCAGTCCGCTGGAGCCCATACGCAGGAAACCGAAAAGCCAGTAGACCAGGTTGAAGATCATCGAACCCACCGCTACAGCACCGATATAGACAGGACTGCCCATGTGCCCCACGATGGCCACGTCGATCATTCCCAGCAATGGAACGGTGATGTTCGACACGATCGAGGGCAGGGCTATCTGTAGTATCTGGCGGTCACGGATATTCATAACTGCTGCAAAGTTAGCGAAAATTTTGGTTTGTGCAAAAAAATTGGCTAACTTTGCACCCTGTTATGACAATACTCATCACCGTCCTGGCCTATTTCGCCGTACTTTTCGCCATCAGCCGCCTCACAAGCAGGAAGGCCGATAACAATACCTTCTATCGTGCCAACCGTCGCGCACCCTGGTATATGGTAGCCTTTGGTATGGTGGGGGCATCCATATCCGGCGTGACATTCATCTCCGTACCAGGTATGGTGCTCAACTCGCAGATGACCTACCTGCAGATGTGCTTAGGATTCATTGTGGGTTATCTGGTCATCGCCTTTGTATTATTGCCGCTATATTATCGTCTGAATCTCACGACTATCTATACTTATTTAGGACAACGGCTCGGACAGCGTTCCTACCTGACAGGCGCTAGTTTCTTCCTCTTGGCAAAAATGACGGGGGCCGCCGTGAGGTTCTATGTAGTGTGTATCATCCTACAACAGTTTGTCTTCGATCCTGCAGGTATTCCGTTCACCGTCAATGTCGTAGTGATGGTCCTGCTCATCTGGCTCTACACCCGCCGAGGTGGTATCGGCACACTGGTCTTCACCGATTCCTTTCAGACTCTCTGTCTCTTTACAGCCCTTATCCTGATCATCCTGTCAGTCATATCGCAGCTGCATCTGTCTGTGGGTGAGGCTGTCAGGGCCGTGGCCGCCAGTGATCTGAGTCGCATCTTCGTGTTTGACGACTGGCTTTCGCCCCACCACTTCATGAAACAATTCCTCAGTGGTGCCTTTATTGCCATCGTCATGACGGGACTGGATCAGGACATGATGCAGAAGAACCTGACCTGTAAGACGTTGCGTGATGCTCAGAAGGATATGTGTACCTACGGGGTAGCCTTCGTGCCTGCCAATCTGCTTTTTATGGCCTTAGGCGTGTTGCTGACGATGGTACTCGGCAGCGGTATTAAAGGCGACGAGTTGCTTCCGACCTATATCCAAGGGGCCGCCAACTCCCAACTGCTCATCATCCTTTTTGCTATCGGTATTGTGGCTGCCTCCTTCTCGAGTGCCGACTCTGCCCTCACCTCACTGACCACCTGTTTCTGCGTGGATATCCGCCAGCAGCCTGATAACGAGTCATTAAGAAAAAGGACACATATCGCCATGTGCCTCTTCTTCGTGCTTTTTATACTGCTGTTCCGTCAGATCAACTCCACTTCACTCATCGATGCCATCTATATTCTGGCAAGCTACACCTATGGTCCGTTGCTCGGACTGTTCGTCTTCGGACTTTTTACAAAGAGTCAGCCCAACGATCGCCTGGTACCTTGGATCTGCATCGCCTCACCGATTCTCTGCTATGCCCTTGATACAGCAGCCCAACACCTCTGGAACTACCATTTCGGATATGAACTACTGATGTTCAACGGCCTCCTGACTTTCCTCGGCCTCCAGCTTACGGCTCGTAACGCAGTCCCAAGGTAGGGTCACTCATAATTATCGTTCATTGTATGTCATTTTTGATACAATGAACGATTTTTGTTAGTAAATGAAACATAAGTTATAGAAGTATACAGGAATTTACTGTAATTTTGCAGCAGAGTTCAAAAAAAGTACAATCAAAAATGAATAGCAAAATGAAAAGAACAGTAATTTCGATGGTGGCAGCTCTATTGGTAGCAATAACTGCCAGTGCTCAGGTAAAACCGATGGTGCTTGGCGACAAGCATGCTATGCTGAGACTGGATCCAACGATGAAGTACGTGCTTCTGCCAGTACAAGAGACAGAGGACATTGCGGCGATTGCCGTATTGGATGACCAAAACAACATGGTGCAGCGACTGAATGTTAAGTTGGCTATCGACCGAGTAGATTATTATGTACCTTATTTAATAAAGGGCGCCAAACTGATGGATATCGAGTTTCATGGTGACCGTCGTCAGAAGGGCGCTGTAGGCGAGTTCGCTTGCTGGAAAGAAATCAAGTTCTCCGACACCTTTGACACCACTAATCGCGAGCACTTCCGTCCTGTTTATCATCATACGCCCCTGTACGGGTGGATGAACGACCCGAATGGGATGTTTTATAAGGACGGAGTGTGGCACCTCTATTATCAGTGGAACCCCTACGGATCGCAGTGGGAGAATATGCATTGGGGGCACTCTACCTCGCGCGACCTCATTCATTGGGAGGCAGAGCCGATGGCTCTGGAGCCTGACTGGTTGGGCAGTATCTTCAGCGGTTCGTGCGTAACGAAGGGTGACGAGGTAGTCGCTATGTACACCACAGCCGGACATCATCAGACACAGTCGATCGCATTCTCAAAAGATGGTGGACGAACCTTCCAGAAGTACAGCGGCAACCCAGTGTTGACAAGTGACGCTCCTGATTTCCGTGATCCCAGACCGTTCTGGAACGAGGACATCAAGGCTTGGAACCTTATCTTGGCAGTAGGTCAGGAGATGCGTATCTACTCATCGAAGGATCTGAAGGACTGGAAGTATGAGAGTTCATTTGGTAAGGAATACGGCAATCACGGCGGTGTCTGGGAATGTCCTGACCTCTTCAAGATAGATAACAAATGGGTGCTGATTTGCAATATCAACCCTGGTGGTCCGTTCGGTGGCAGTGCTACACAGTATTTCGTAGGTCAGTTTGATGGTCACAAGTTTACCTGCGAGTCGATGCCGAAGGTAACGAAGTGGATGGATTACGGCAAGGATCATTATGCCACCGTATCATTCTATAATGCGCCAGAAAACCGCCATGTGGTTCTGGCATGGATGAGCAACTGGCAGTATGCCAATCAGGTGCCCACCAAGCAATATCGTTCAGGCAACTCTATTCCTCGCGACTTAGGCTTGTTCACCTGTGGCGAAGAGACCTACGTCAGTGTGGTACCCTCAAAGGAGATGCTGGCCCTGCGTGGCAAAAAAATCGTAAATGGTAAATCTGTAAATAGTAAATTGCCTGAGGCCTGTGAGATCGTCATCGACGTGAAGAGTCAGGCAGAGATTATACTGTCGAACGCCAAGGGCGAGCAGGTGGTAATGACCTACGACGGCCAGAAGCAGACGTTCTCAATGGATCGCACCAAGAGTGGTGACGTGAGCTTTAGCGAGGCGTTCCCCTGTACGACCATTGCGCCTACCTATGGACAAATTAAACAACTGCGCATCTTTATCGATCGCTGTTCAATCGAAGCCTTCGATGCTGAAGGAAAAATGGCGATGACCAATCTGGTATTCCCCTCGGAGCCTTATAATAATATCAAGGTAAAAGGCGGCAAAGCCACGATCTTCGAAATGAAGTAAAAGAAAAAGTTTATAGTTGAGAGTTTATAGTTTATAGATGATAACCTGGCAAGCCCTTGATCAATCACTGGAGACTATAGAAGTATTCAACTATAAACTATAAACTTTAAACAATAAACATAAAAATATATGTCACAAAAGAAATTTGCCCTCATCCCAGTGATGTTCTGCTTCTTCGCCATGGGCTTTGTAGACCTGGTGGGCATTGCATCCAACTATGTAAAGGAAGACCTGCAGCTGACTGACAGTGTGGCCAACATCTTCCCGTCGCTCGTCTTCTTCTGGTTCCTCATCTTCAGTGTGCCCACTGGTATGCTGATGAACAAGATCGGACGAAAGAACACCGTACTCCTCTCGCTCGTGGTAACCATCGTGTCACTACTGTTGCCACTCTTCGGTGAGAACTTCCCAATCATGCTCTGTGCCTTCTCGCTTCTGGGTATTGGTAACGCACTGATGCAGACCTCACTGAACCCGTTGGTATCAACCGTAATGGGTGGCGGAAACCTCGCTTCAACACTGACCTTCGGACAGTTTATCAAGGCCATCGCATCGTTCTTGGCTCCTTATCTGGCCATGTGGGGTGCTACACAGGTGATTCCTTCCTTCGGCTACGACTGGCGCGTACTCTTTGCCATCTATTTCATCGTAGGTATATTAGCAGCAGCATTGCTGGCTGTCACACCCATTGAGGAGGAAAGTATCGAGGGCGAGGCATCGACCTTTGCAGAGTGTCTGAAGCTCCTTGGCACACCGATTGTCCTGCTGTCGTTCTTTGGCATCATGTGTCATGTGGGTATCGATGTGGGTACCAACACCACAGCACCTAAGATCCTGATGGAGCGACTCGGGATGACGTTGAACGATGCAGCTTTTGCAACCAGCCTTTACTTTATCTTCCGTACTATCGGCTGTCTGACAGGCTCTTTCTTCCTTCGTGTATTGCCCAATCGTACGTTCTTTATCATCAGTATAGTGATGATGGCGCTCTCCATGTGCGGGCTCTTTATCGGCACTGAGAAATGGATGCTCTATACGGCTATCGCCCTTGTAGGCTATGGTAACTCCAATATCTTCTCCATCTGCTTTGCCCAAGCACTCACAGCCATGCCTCAGAAACAGAATGAGGTCAGCGGTCTGATGATTATGGGACTCTTTGGAGGCACCATCTTCCCCCTGCTCATGGGTTTTGCCAGCGATGCCATCGGACAGGCTGGTGCCGTCGCAGTAATGGCTATTGGAGTGGTTTATTTATTCACATACATCAATCGCGTGAAATCTTAGTTTAGAGTTTAAAGTTTAGAGTTTAGAGTTTAGAGTTTAAAGTTTAAAGATTATAGTTATGAAAAGATATGTAGTAGGCCTTGGAGAGGCATTGTGGGATGTACTTCCCGAAGGAAAGAAATTAGGTGGCGCACCAGCCAACTTCGCTTATCACGCAGGACAATTCCTTGGTAGTGACAACACCATCGCCATCAGTGCACTGGGCGAGGATGCCCTCGCAGATGAAACCATCGAGGCACTGAAGGAACACAATCTGAACTACCTGATGCCACGTGTGCCCTACCCTACGGGAACGGTACAGGTAACGCTGACTGGCGACGGCATCCCCACATACGAGATCAAGGAGAACGTGGCATGGGACAATATCCCCTTCACACCAGAGATCGAGGAAATAGCCAAGAATGCGCGTGCCGTTTGCTTCGGCTCTCTGGCACAGCGTAACATCGTTTCACGTGAGAATATCCGTAAGTTCCTCGACAGCACCCCAGAGGACTGTCTGCGCATCTGCGACATCAATCTGCGCCAGCAGTTCTATTCGAAGGAAATCCTCGAAGACTCTTTCTGCATCTGTAATATCCTGAAGATCAATGACGAAGAACTAGTCATCGTCAGCCGCATGTTTGGTTATGATAGTCTTGATATGCGTCAGACCTGCGAGAAGATTGTACAGGACTATCATCTGAAGATGCTCGTGCTGACCTGCGGTACCAACGGCTCGTATGTATTTACAGACGACGGTCTGACCTCATTCCAGGACACTCCGAAGGTCGAAGTGGCTGATACCGTAGGTGCTGGCGACTCCTTCACGGGTTCCTTCTGCGGATCAATCCTCAATGGCAAGCCTGTTCAGGAGGCTCATAAGACCGCCGTACAAGTGAGTGCTTTCGTCTGCACCCAGAACGGCGCCATGCCCATCGTACCAGCAGAACTGAAGTCCTAAATCGTTTATTGCGTCTTTTTCTTGGTAGTTTCAGTTTTTATTATTATCTTTGCGCACAAATCTGTTCGCATATGAAACTTACCATAAAGACTGCAATACTATTTGGGGTGATCTTGTTGCTGTTGACTGCTTGTAACAACCAGCAGCCTAAATACATTATTGGTGTATCTCAGTGCTCAGAAGATGTCTGGCGTGACAGACAAAACTGGGAAATGAAGATGGAAACCAACTTCCATGAAGGCATTGAACTGCGTTTTGCTGCAGCCCTCGATGTTTCTGAGCGGCAGATACATCAGATAGACAGTCTCGTAGAGAGTGGCATCAACTTGCTGATTGTTGCACCGAACCAATTATCATCAGTATCGTCCGCTATCGACCGAGCCTACAATAAGGGTATTCCTGTCATCGTCTTTGAACGTAAGACCGACACGCAGAATTATACGGCTTTTGTCAGTGCCGATAATTATGAGATGGGACGGCTGATGGGTGAGTATGTGGTTTCTCGCTTGAAAGGCAAAGGACAAGTCATGGAGATTTTCGGACTGAAGGGTTCTTCGCCTGCCGACGAGCGCCATAGAGGATTCAGCGATGCGTTAGCAAACTATCCTGACTTGCAGGTGAGTGTCACGTTGCAAGGCGACTGGACAGAGGAATCTGCCTATCAAGCCGTGAAGGATTATCAAGGTAATCTTGATGATATATCTCTGGTCTTCGGCCATAACGACCGCATGGCCATGGGAGCAAGGAAGGCACTGACAGAACGTGGGGGCCGGCTCCCACTCTTCACTGGTATCGACGGACTGCCAGGGAAGAACGGTGGCATCTGCCTGGTGCGCGATTCACTACTTGATGCCACCTATATTTATCCCACACGAGGGGATCAACTGCTGAAACTTGCTTTGGATATCCTGGAAGGGAAACCTTATCAGAAGGAAACCTTGCTCACCTCAGCACTTGTTACCCGCGACAATGCCAAAGTGCTGGAACTCGAGAGCAACGAAGTGCTGCGGCAGGCCCAGAATCTAGAGGAACTTCAAACGAAGGCCAGCAGCTATCTACATCAGCTCGCCACTCAGCGTACCATATCGCTCCTGGCTCTGATCTTAATAGCCCTGCTGATCTTGGTATTGGTGCTCTTCTGGCTTTACCATCGCAGTAAGGTTTCGGCTCAGCGCGAACGTATGGTCAACAATCTATGGAACATGGAGGTACCAACGGAACCTGAGAAGGAGAAAAATACAGAAGAAAACACTACTGAACCTTCTATTGCCAAAGAAGAGCCAACCCCTTTAGAGAATGAGAAGGAGCCACTCTTTATCGTCCGTTTCAAAGACGTGGTAGAAGCTCGATTATCTGACAGTGATCTCAGTGTGGATGACTTAGCTGCCGCCATGAACCTTAGTCGTGTTCAACTATACCGCAAGGTAAAGGCCATCTCAGGTTCATCACCTGTAGAGTTGCTCCGTACAGCCCGTCTCAATCGAGGTTATCAGCTGCTTTTCCAGACTGACAAGACCATTGCCGAGGTCGCTTATGATGTTGGTTTCACAGCTCCATCTTACTTTACCAAATGTTTCAAAGATGAATTTGGCATCAGCCCATCTGACCTACAGGCGAAATAAATAAAACAAAAGATTAAAAAATATCGTTCATTTCGTAGCAAATATGTTTCATTGAAACAAATTTTGTACGGGATGAACGATATTTTAACGCCATATACTCACATTGCTAGTACCTTTGCAGCAGAATCAAAATTCTAATTAAAATGAGTACTAACAATTTAAACAAGTCAACAATGGAAAAACTAAAGAAACTATTTCTGAGTTTTGCACTCCTGCTAACGAGTACTATTATGTACGCGCAGACGGAGATCACAGGAACCGTGGTTGATGCTACAGGTGAGTCTGTCATCGGAGCTACGGTCATGGAGAAAGGTACTTCGAACGGTACTGTTACCGATTTCGATGGTAACTTCAAGATCAAGGTTGAACCAGGTAGGGTCCTCGTGTTCACCTATATTGGTTATCAGACACAGGAATTACCTGCCCAAGACGGTATGAAGGTAACTCTGAAAGACGATGCCCAAACTTTGAGCGAAGTGGTTGTAACAGGTTACCAGGTTCAGCGTAAGGCAGATTTGACTGGTTCTGTAGGAGTTGTTGAGACAAAGGACTTCAAGTCCAGCAACACCGACCCAATGGCCTCACTCCAAGGTAAGGTGCCTGGCATGACAATCAGGACATCCGGCTCTCCCTCCGGCGAGGCTGATGTTCATATCCGTGGTATCGGCTCAATGGGCGGTTCAAGCACTACTCCGCTTTACATCATCGACGGTATGCCCTATAGCGGTTCACTGAACAGCTTGAATGCAAATGATATTGAGACCATGCAGGTATTGAAGGATGCAGCCTCAGCCTCTATCTACGGATCACGTGCTGCCAATGGTGTGATTGTCATCACCACTAAGAAAGGTAAGAAGGGTGATAAGATCAATATCGACTTCAATGCTTCAGTTTCTGTATCTTGGATGACTCAGAAGATGAAGCTTCTTAACAGCCAGCAGTATGCAACAGCCTTGGTTCAGGCTGCCCTCAATGACGGTAAGAATCCATACGACTATGCTCAGAACTACGGTCTGACACTGGAAGCTGCCAGTGGTACACCTATTTCTGTATACAATCCTGCTACAGGCGCTATGGAGTCTTATTCTGTAGGCGGTTTCTACGACGGTTATATGAACGCAAAGCAGACGATGCTGTACAGCGATACCGACTGGGTAGGCGAAATCGGACGTAAAGGTATCACCCAGAACTACGACATTTCTTTCTCAAAGGCTAGTGAAAAGACCACACAGCTCTTATCCTTCGGCTATAAGAAGGCTCTGGGTGTGCTGAAGCATACCGACTTTGAGAACTTCTCAGCCCGTTTCAACAACAGCTACAAGATCAACAGTATCATTACCATTGGTGAGAATGCCCAGTTCTCTTATTCAAACAATGTAGACTGTGCGCCTCTAGAGAATGCCCTGAAGATGGCCTCAACACTGCCCGTATACGAGATTGATGGCGAAACATTCTCTGGCCCTGTAGGTGGTATGAGCGACCGCCAGAACCCGATGCGTGAACTTTACCATAACAAGGACAACCGTCTGAAGAAGTGGCGTATCTTTGCCAATGCATACGTTGACATCACGCCTATCAAGGGCATGCTCTTCCGTTCAAACTTCGGTATTGACTACACTAACGGTTATATCCGCAGCCTACAGCATACTTTCGATTCGGACGTAGTGAAGAACAGCACAAGTGCCAGCACCATGTCACAGAACCACAGCACGAAGTGGACATGGTCGAACACCTTGCAGTATAACTTCGACATTGCAGAGGGTCATAACCTGAACGTACTAGCTGGTATCGAGCATCATCGTGACTATGGAATCGACTTCTCTGCTCGTCGCGAAGACTATCCCCTCGAGACCTTAGACTATATGTGGCCCGGTGCAGGTACAGGCATCCAGGCGATAACAGGTGGTGGTGATTCCTACAAACTGATGTCGTACTTCGGCAAGATCGACTACAACTGGAACGACCTGCTGCTGGCTTCAGTCACCATGCGTTACGACGGTTCAAGCCGTTTTGGTAAGAACAACCAGTACGGTTTCTTCCCCTCTGCATCACTCGGTTATCGTCTCTCAAAGCATATTAACGCCGATTGGCTTCGCGACTGGAAAATCCGCGTCAGCTATGGTGTGACAGGTAACCAGGGTATGAACTCGAACAATGCCCACTACGGACTCTATATGGCCGACTACGGTTCAAGCCGTGAAAACTCAACGGCCTATGACATCAACCTGCAAGGTTCCGGCACATTCCCCTCAGGCTACTACAAGCATCAGTCATCTAATGAAGACTTGAAGTGGGAGCAGTCATCACAGTGGAACTTCGGTACAGACTTCTCACTCTTTGGTGGTGCATTATATGGATCTTACGATGTATTCTTCAAGGAGACCAAGGACATGCTTGTACAGCCAGCCTTCCTCGGAGCTATCGGCTTTGGAGGTCAGACATGGATCAACGGTCCCACATTGAAGAACTGGGGTATGGAATTGAATCTGGGTTATCGCCACACGACGGAATACGGACTGTCTTACGACATCACTGGTAACATTGACTTCTTCCGTTCAAAGGTGACCTACCTCCCTGAAAACTCCAAGAACTCCTACGAGCACAATGACTACCACAACCTGGCTCAGGATGAGAAAGCATACGGTTCGCTCATCGGCTATGTAGTAGAGGGTCTTTATCAGAATCGTGAGGACGTGCTCGCTCATGGACAGGCAGGTGCACGTGTAGGTGGTCTGAAGTATGCTGACCTCAATGGTGACGGTAAGATCAACGAGGCAGACCGCACATGGATCTACAATCCCGTACCCAATTTCTCATACGGTATCAATATCAACCTGGCTTATAAGGACTTCGATTTCACCATGTTCTGGCAGGGTGTATCTGGTGTTGACGTCATCAACAACCAGAAATACCAGACCGACTTCTGGAGCATCACCGATGCTGGATCCAACAAGGGTGAGCGTCTAATTGATGCCTGGACACCAGCCAACAGCGGTTCAACAATTCCTGCCCTGACCACATCGAATGGTGCTGACGAGGGCCGTATGTCTTCTTATTTCGTTGAGAACGGTTCTTACGCCAAGATGCGCACCTTGCAACTGGGCTATAAGCTGCCTACCCAGCTGGTCAAGAAACTGTTGCTCTCAAGTGCACGTGTCTACCTCTCAGGTGATAATCTCCTGCTCATCAAGTCAAGTTCTCTGACCTGCTCGGATCCTGAGAATACAGCATGGGCCTATCCTCACACCGCTTCCTTCACATTTGGTATACAGGTGGGATTCTAAGGAAGTGAAAAGTGAAAAATGAGAAGTGAAATATTTAAAGTAATAAAAATGAAAGTTATGAAAACAAATATATTTAACAAGGTGAGGACTCTGGCTAAAGCGGTTTTACCCTTTTACCTTTTTACCCTATTACCTTTAGCATCATGTAGCGTTGATGATGTGAAGCCACAGGGCACGCTGGACGAAGAGACAGCATATTCAAGCCCCGACAAGCTGGTTACTGCAGCCTATGCCAAACTGGGCGATGACTGGTATTCTTATCCGTTTAATCTCTGGCCATACGGCGATATGAGTGCTGATGACTGTCTGAAAGGCGGTTCTGGTGAGAACGACACGGGTTATCACCCCATGGAAATCTTTACTACCCTGCAACCTGACCGTGGTGAGTTCGACGAACTGTGGTATCAGCTCTACAGCTCTATCTCCCGCTGCAACCGTGCCATCGAGGCACTGGCCAAAGCCGAGGACACTCCCACCAACAAACAATTCATGGCAGAGGTACGTTTCCTCCGTGCTCACTTCTATTACAAGCTTCAGCAGATGTGGTACGAGGTGCCTTTCATTACCGAAGGTATGTCGAATGCCGACATCGAGGCTTGCCCACAGAGTTCGCACGATCAGATCATGCAGC
>JAEETB010000313.1 GCA_016286575.1 Prevotella sp. | reverse complement strand
CGACTATCCTTGCCCTGACACAGGCCAAGGCCAACGGCTCTCGAGTATATATCGCCACTGGCCGCCCACCCATTATCATAACAAACTTAGGGGCCATCGAGCACCTTATTGACGGTTATATCACCACGAATGGTGCTCTTTGTTATGTGGGCGACAAGCTGGTTGTCTGTCAGCCTATTGACAAGGACGACGTAATGACATGCGTAGAGGATTCGAAGGCGAAGGGTTACAGTCTGATCATCGTGGGTCGCAAGGATGTGGCCGTACTCGACCATAGTGGCGATGCAGACCGCATTTTCCGTCAGATGTTGGCTGTGAAGAACCTCGATAAAGCCTCACCACTCGACGTGGTGCTCCAGCAGGACATCCTCCAGCTGACTCCTTTCTTCCCTGCCGACTACGAGCCTGAACTGATGGCACGTATGCCTAAGTGTATCTCTGGCCGCTGGCACCCTGAGTTTACGGATATCACTGCTAATGGTGCCGACAAAGGCAAAGGCATCGTCGCGATGGCGCGTCATGAGGGTTTCGATCCCAGTCGCACAATAGCTTTCGGAGATGGGGGCAACGACACCTCAATGATTCTTCAGGCAGGAATCGGCATCGCTATGGGCAACGCCATCGACGAACTGAAGCAACAAGCTGATTACGTCACCACCTCCGTCGACGATGATGGCATCCTCAACGCCCTGCGCCACTTTGGGATTATATAACATCGTGGACTATAGCACGGCACGGATGGGGGACAACAGGAAGTCGACAAGGAGGTAGCCGTTATAGACCAGAAGATAGGCCGTGAGGCCGAAGACGGACAGCCGCAGGAGCTGACGGCGACGACCTCTGAAGTGCCTGAAGGCATAGGCGACGGACAGGGGAACGACAAAGAGCCAATGGGGCGCCATGATGAAAATCTCGTTGATGCCAAAGCCCAGAATCAGGTGAATGAACATGTCGAAGCCGAAACATGAGAGACTGAGCCAAAGGAACCGCGACCGCCAGCCGCAACAAAGGCCGACAACTGCCAATAGGAGGATGACGGCCTCGATGACATAGCTGAAAAGCCAGTCGTATTTGACGAACACAGGACGGAACACCAATGTGTCCTCCAGGAAATGGGCGCGATGGAACTGGATGGTCTCACCAAAGAGGTTCTCATAGATGGTTTCTGTGCGCGAGGTGGTGATGTCAGTCCACTTCCAGAAACCGTGGTTCTTCATAGGCGTACCTGATTTCTCAGCCTGAGCCTTGAGTCGCGCTTCGCGCCTTGTCTGGCGCGCCTCGTACTTTAACCTTTCTTCAGGCGTCATCCTAGCCACTTGTTCTTCAATCCGCTTCTGCTGCGCTGCCTTGGCTTCCTGACGGGCCAACTCCTTAGGCAGCACAAACGAGCGGTATTCCCAAACGGCTACTCCCCAAAGGAGGGCGGCAGGCAGGATGACTGCCAACAGCAGATACCTGACACGGAAGAAATCGCGACGGTTCACAAAGAGACCTGAGAGAAAGGTCTTAACGCCATTGCTCAGGGTGACGCCTGCCGTGATGAAGAACAGCAGGGCTGACTGCCACCACTGGAACTCGCGGCCTTTCTGGATGCATCGCCCAGAGATGTAGAGTGTCATCAACAACAGGAACATCGAGATGGTGAAATGGTCTGGCACGATGACTGAGAGCATGATATAGGCAAACGAGAAAAAGAAGACCGAGAGCAGCGTGGCGTCGTTAAGACCCAGTCCGATTACCTCGCGATGGATCCTGAATATAAAGACGTAAGAGTAAAGCGAAGCCACGATGACGGGCAGGGCCACGAGATATTGCACACAGTTGACGCCCAACAGGGCCGACAGTCCCTGATTCAGCAGCCACAGGGGCCAGATCATGAACGCCAACAACGGATGGCGGTAGACATTGTAGACCGTATCCCAGTCAGTGACACCCAGATAGGTCAGGGGGTCATAGCCTGAGAGGTGCAATTCGCGCTCGAACACCTTCCAATAGGGTCCGAAGCCCTCCTGCATGAACAGGTCGTGCATACGCCAGATGAACAGACCGTTCAGCACAATAATCACCAGCAACACCACACCAGCCTGTATGCGCTCCTCAGGCTTCAGTTTGAAGATTGAAAAAAAACGTCTCATACGCGAAAGGGTTTATAATGAGCCTCGTCGGCAAAAGCCAGCAGTTCCTTGTCACCACGGCTGTCGCCAAAGGCAATCAATTCGTATTCCTGACGATGGCGATAGATGGCGAGAATGCGATCTACCTTCTCCTGTCCGTAACAGTTCTTGGTAAGGAATCTACCTGTCAGATGTCCATCCTTCACCTCCACCTGAGTACCCACAACCCTCACTTCAGGGAAAAAAGGCTGCACCCAATTGTCGATGCTGGCACTCACGATAAGCACCTCGGCTTGTTCTGCCTGCGCCTTTTTCACCATTTCAACGCCCTTGGGCCTGAGCAGGTGCTGACAATCAAGGGCGAACAAGCGCCCTAATTGGGCGAACTCCTCGTAAGGCATGCCTTTGAAGAAATAAGAGAACACCTGCTGCTTGACCTTCCAATTGGGATAGTAGCCAAGCTTCATCAGGATGAGCAGCGGACTATAGCGCAGGAATCCCCAGCAGAAAGCACGATTACCACAGGCATAGCGAATGAACTCAACAAGCGTATCCCTTGTTGTCAGCGTTCCGTCGAAATCGAAGGCGTAGATTTTCTTCATTTAGTTTATAGATTACTTAGGGGACGGAATTCTATCAATGATCTGCTTCACAGCCCAGGAAAGGGCGATGGTCACAACGACATAGAGCATCAGTCCGTCGTAGATATCCTGTTTCCAGGCGACGGTGATGAAGAGTTTTCTGGCTATCGGATGAGCCACGAACATCGCAGCAGAGATACCTCCAAACCAGACGAATCCTTTCAGCAGCCACTCAGGCATCAGCTTCACCAAGGCGATGGTGCCAATGATAATGAAGACGGGAATCCAAAGCCAGGCCTGGAAGCTAAGGCTCATCACGAACACCAGCAGGGAAGCCAGCAGCAAGGTTACGGCCAAATAAATGTCCCACCCCATGGGACTAATTGTCCCACCCCATGGGACGAGTTGTCCCACCCCATGGGACAAACGGCCCGCCCGTAGCGAGCTTCTCCCCAGCAGGAGGCCTAATCCAAAGGGAAGCATACCTCCGATGCAGTTATAGCGCAGACGGTTGAGTACTTCGCCATCGGGTTCGCAGAAAGCCTGCAGGAGCCAGCAGACCACAATCAGCCCAACGACCACCCACGAACTCCTGCGATAAAGCAATAGGCGATAGACGATATAGAGCTGCAGC
Organism: Prevotella sp.; assembly: GCA_016286575.1. GTDB lineage: Bacteria > Bacteroidota > Bacteroidia > Bacteroidales > Bacteroidaceae > Prevotella. The sequence goes on along the minus strand of JAEETB010000313.1, from coordinate 162 downwards.
ATCAGTCCGAAGAACCAGTAGATGCCAGGCCAGATGATCTTCTCAGGCTGAGGCAGCACATTGATGTACATGAGCAGCTGGGCCAGCACGTTTTCCCAATGGAAGGCAAAGCGCCCTGGGGTCACAGCATCGACCACAAGAAAGATCGAGAAGCCCACGATG
>JAEETB010000037.1 GCA_016286575.1 Prevotella sp. | reverse complement strand
ACTTTGACATTGATTTCTTGCTTTATGTTTGGCGATATAAAGGTACGAAAAATTTGTCAAATATCCTAATATTTTTGCATTATAATATATTGATTATTAATTAAATAAATATAATTAAAAGTGTCTGCAATATTGACAATTTGATAATTTCCGAAACGCCCTTCCATGGACTATTCTCTATAGCCTACATATCACAGCAAAGCTACTTAAACTTAAAATGCATTATCCTCAAAAGAAAAACCTCTTCAACTAAATTGCAGAAGAACCACCGAAATTAGGAAAAGACAACCTGCCGTGACAATGTGACTTCGTGACATTGTGACATTAAGCAGTGGAGATGTGCAACCCTTTATATTAAAATTATATATATTATAATATATATAATTTATTATATACTATATACTCCTTCTTCCTCCCCATACTCTCTCAGATGATGGAAACTCCTTATTGTCACAAAGTCACAAAGTCACGAAGTCACAGCTTGTATTAAATAATGTGTATTTTTCTGGACTTCATGTAATAATCTCGGGATTTATTTGTACCTTTGCATTTTGTATGAGTAAAAGCAGTAAAGGCGACATAACCGCAGAACTAATGTTATTGAAATTACTGGAAGGTGCTGCCTTCGGTGCAAAGCTGAAAGAGATTGCTGGCCGAAAGGAGTTTCATGCCCTGCCAGAATCTCCCTTCATTTATTCTATTGGTGGAGGCGATCAACTATCCAATGATCCCGACTATCCATCTTTGCTGATGGCAGCCTTGAAAGCCGTTGAACATGGCTATCGTGTGTTTATGCTGCCCAATCCTCATGGGATGAAAACACCCGACTATATTTTTGAGCGGCGTGGCGTGTATAAGTTGTTCGACTTGAAGAACATCAGCGGAAAGAATATCGTTCACACACGCTTGAAAGAGTCGATAGCCCAGGCAAACCGTGCCCTGCTGAACATGCCTCAATACAATACCCGTAAACTGGTCCATGACATTAGGAAGTATTTCGTGAAGTACCCCGATGCCATTGAGGTGTTGATATTCAAAGGCAAAAACGAGGTGTCAGTATCCAGACGTTTCGCTCTCAGTGCCAGATTCTATTTCGACTTTAAGAGGATGTTCGAAAAATAAAAAGCCACCCGAAGGTGACTTTTAAAACGGAGCAGGGTCGATGAAGGCTTACTCCACTCGGGATTCTACCCGGATAGCCAGAATATACATTCTGACGCTGCAAAGATAGACATTATTTCTGAAAGTTGCAAGTATTTTAGCGATTATTTTAAGTTTTTTGAGAAAAACCAACCATATTCGATAACTTTTTTGTAATTTTGCCCCTGCAATCTGTGGTTTGCCGCAGAAAGCGGGAGTTCTTTTCTTATGAATAAAAATGCGTTTGCTACCGTTCTATCCACATTAGAACCTGAGAAATTCTTATAGCAAATAGAAACGAGAAGTAGTAGACAAGTTGCTAGCGCACTCGATATGAGTGGGCTTACTTGTCTATTTCTCGGGTTTTCTCAGGACCTTAATGTGGGGCAGGTATTGTTCCCACTCTTTTTGTGTCCTATAGGAACCCATCTATTTCAAGGAGAGATAGTAGAAGCGCTTGAAATAGCAAACAGATGCCAAAGAAGTATTGGACTGAAGACAAGTTTGTTAATCGTGTCATTGAGGGTGACTGCATCGAAGTGATGCGCCATCTGCCCAATGACTGTATTGACATGGTGCTGTGTGATTTGCCTTATGGCACGACACAGAATAAGTGGGATAGTATAGTTCCGCTTGATGAATTGTGGGCTGAGTACAAGCGTATCGTTAAGCCCAATGGTGCTATTGTGTTGACCTCGCAAGGTTTGTTTACTGCTGCATTGATTATGAGCCAGCCTAAACTCTTCAAGTATAAATGGGTATGGGAGAAATCGAAGCCAACGAATTTCTTGAATGCAAAGAAACAACCGTTGAGAAAACATGAGGACGTTTGTGTTTTCTATAATAAACAACCAGTTTACAATCCTCAGATGACAGAAGGTGAGCCTTACGATAAAGGTGTTCGTAAGAACCAGTTGAGTGGTAGTTATGGTGACTTCCAGCCTGTGCATGTGCATAGCGATGGTAAACGCTATCCGACTGATGTAGTTTATTTCAAGACGGCAGAAAGCGAAGGTGAGGTTTTTCATGCAACCCAAAAGCCAGTTGAGTTGGGACGTTATTTCGTGCGTACCTACTCGAATCCAGGTGACATCATCCTTGATAATACAAGCGGCAGCGGCTCTTTCGTTGTTGCAGCATTGATGGAGGGACGTAACTTTGTGGGAATTGAGAAGAATGCAGATACCGAGCTATTCAAAGGTGAGAAAATTGACTACATCAAAAAGACCCGCGAACGTTTGCAAGAAGCGTGGCGGCAACTGGATGAAGAAAAGACAAGGTATCTGCGAGTATGCAATCTAATTGAGAAGTTTACAAAATAATAAAAATAGGCCTATGGCAACTACTATCCGAAAAAACGAACGAAGCTGGGCGATAGAACTTATATCGCAAATCAATCAGTTCTCAACAGATAATGATCTGATTATCAAGAGAGCCGGTGGTGAATCAACGGTAAGTGAACATCGCGGACAAAGTATGTTCCCAGATGTGATACTCTATGGCGATCATGACTTGTCAAGTATTCTGCAAGGTTGGGAGTTGAAGATGCCAGATGTCCCGATTACTGATGAAGACTTTGTTCACGATGCCAAACGCAAGGCAAGGGCTTTGAATCTGAACAGTTGTGTTATCTGGAACTTTACTCATGTCAAACTATACGTTTATGACGATAGCAGTCATGACTATGAGGTGAAGAAAACTTGGGACAACAATACCATCAGGACACGAAATGATGTTCAGAGGTACAAGTCAAGATGGGAAAGTACATTGCAAAGTGTGCTGACATCAGTCAATGAGTATCTTATTTCAGGTGAAGTGAAGAAGAGATTCATTGGCGAAGTTCTCACAAAAACATCAATCTCCAATCTCGTCAATGAAAATAAGTACAATGTCGCAAATAGCCTAAGAAATGCAGCAAATAGTGATGCTATTATGTCTGCCCACATAGATACATGGTGGAAAGATATAGAGTCGGAGTATAGAGGCGATGAGGAGGATAAGTTTGCTGCCTATGCAAAAAGCATCATCATCAACTGGGCCAATCGTATCATCTTTGCCCACCTGATTAAGCGTAGGCAACAAAGTGCTTTTGCCATTGACCAACTCGATTACGATAGTACGCCAAGGGATGGCAACAAGATCTTTCAGGAGATTACCGAAAAGAGTGACTTCTATAATATTTTCAGCGTAATTCCCTACAATGAGCATATTTCCGAGAAGACATGGGCTCAGTTGGTAGAGCTATCGCTTTTCTTGAAGAATTCTCCCATCAACAATATTAGTCAAAGGATTCTTCAGCAGGTGCTCGAAGGTTCGGTCAATATTTCCAAACGACTGATGAATGGCCAATATCCCACACCTCCGACATTAGCCGCCATTCTTTCACGGATGACAATCCATGATGTAAATGGTGAATGTTTCGATGGTTGTTGTGGAACTGGTACAATACCAAGTTTTATTATCAACTTCAAGAAAGACAGGAGAATCGGAGCAGCACAAGCGATGGCTACGACCTGGGCCAGCGACAAATTCAAATTGCCTTTGCAGATTGCGAATCTGGCAATGACCAACTACGATACTATTAACATGCCATGCCGCCTGTTCCAAAAAGATATTTTAACGTTGAATCCAGGCGACGAGGTGGAAATAGTAAATCCACAAACTGGTGAACGGGAAACCTTTAGTTTGCCCCTCTTCGATAGTTTTGTGTCTAACCTTCCATTTGTCAAGTCAAGTGGAATTCCAGATGATGACACACCATTTGTAACTGCAATTAAGCGGGCAAACAATCTTTCGGGTAGGTCTGACTTCAGTTATTATATAGCCCTCCACTTGAAAAATCTTGTAAAGGCTGGCGGCTATGTTGGAATCATCCTTTCCAATTCATTCCTCGGAACAGATGCCGGCAGCAAATTCCTTGCAGCCATTAGGGAAGATTTTGACGATATGCGCGTTCATATCAGTGGCAGCGGCAAATGGTTTACAAATGCTGATATTGTGACCGCATTGCTGATAATGAGAAGGAAAAGTGAAGAAGTAGAGGAAAATACTTCTATTTCATTCTTCACATGGAAACGAAATCTCAATGTTATTTCTGAGAGCCGTGATTACCAAGAAACGATTATAAACTCTTCATTGCTTGATAGGGAATTGGACAATGAAGTCATAGCAAGAGTGAATTACAACGCTGAAGAATTGGAATCGCTGATAAATCTAAAAGTGTCATATAATTCTCTGTTCAGCAATCTCAAATGGTTGCTGGAAATAAAAGACAAGTTAGTGCCAGTCAGCAACTATCTGAAAGTATTCAGGGGTAGTCGTAGAGGTTGGGATCCAATGTTTTTCCCACAAAGCGATGCACCTATTGAACCGCAGTTCTTGAAAGACGTGCTCATGAATGCAAGGACCACAGATAGCTATATTGCATCTCCGACCACAGACAGAAAAGCTTTCTGCTGTAGTATGGAAACTGGTGAACTTGAAAGTCTTGGGTATCGAGGAGCACTGGCTTGGATTAAGAAATTCGAGGCAGAGGTAAATGAAATAGGAAGACCTCTTCCTGACGTTCTGGCACGTGCTGGAATGGAATGGTATGAACTGACAACCGATGAGATAGCCGAGATATTCACAATGATGAATCCCGATGACCGCATGTTCTACGCTAAGTTCAACTCGCCAACGTTTATCAATCAGAGACTGATTGGATTGAAGAGAAAACGAACAACGGATAATCTTGACTTGCTTCATGCCTTACTCAATTCAGTGCTCTCCTTATTCTATATAGAGGCTGTCGGTTTCGGTAGAGGTCTTGGTGTGCTTGATATCAACAAGGACTCCATTTCAAAATGTTATATGCTAAATCCAGCTTTGCTAAACGAAGAACAGAAGACGGCTATTATGACTCAATTCTCTCAATTAGTAGAGCGTGGTATCTTAGACATTAATCAGGATATAGATGACCCCATCAGACAAGAATTCGAAAGAGTGGTATTAGACGCTTTTGGAATTGGAGAATATTTTGACAATATCGTATCAAGCCTTAAAGCAATGAGAAAGGTACGTAAGGCAGTTAGGCAAACCATTGTCCAACTGAGACCACTCAGGGGTTCCGAGAGACAAGAGCCTTTGTATGAGCAACATATAGGACTTGCTGCAGAAGGTGAATATACTAATTGAAACTTATTTACGTCTATCTCTCTGAGTATCTGAGGCTTTAGAATACTTAACAAAAAATTCTTCTTGGATTTCTCAGAAAATTGCTGGATTTTTCGTACCTTTGCAACTCATTATTAAATAGTTGGGTATAAGATAGATGTCAAGATTCGCACAGTATTACGCAAAATACAAGCACGACGCAGGATGCTATGACTGGGAACAGCGACAGTCTGCTTTTGGTGCTCTCTTCGAGAATGATGAGAGCATCGAGTTTTATATGGGAGAGGCTGAAACAAGGAAAGTATATAAGCATAGGGTGTATCACCTCAATACCGCACCTGGTATTATCGTGATGCGCTTTGCCAATGATATAGACATTCCTGTAGAGCGTGACTTTGAGCCGGCAATGGCCAAGGACGAACCATCGTGTTTCGTTATCATTGATAATCGCGACAATCTCAGGACGGTAGCCATTCAGAAGCGTAAGAAAGCGTTTAGTAATACCCGGCAGGTGGCAAAGATATTGTCGTTTGTCATTGACCAGCAACTGTTCAAGGATCATTGCTACGGATTTGACATTCTACCTGACTATTATCCAGTTGACCTTTTCAAGGTTTGGGAGCGTCAGCAGGAACATGCCCAGTCACTTCGATTTGGAGTGCCTGAGATGGATAGGGACGAGATTCTCAGAAAGATAGAGGAATTGAGGTCGAAGAACCGCGACTATTTTGACGATTCAATCATGGGGTCTCTGCTTGACGTGCTTCATGCACAGAAACAGGCAAAATATAAGGGCCACTATACGGTGATGCCTGAACAGAAAAAAGCTGCACTCTATGTTGATAAGAGTTCTGTGTTCATGCGCAACCTTCTGACGTTTGCCGATGCCATTGACGAACCCGTGGAGTTGGTAACAAATGACGGTGGTACTTTCCGTTGTTTCATTGACAATGACGAAGACAATACAGATAAGATTGTCAGCTTTGAGTTCAACGAGAATTTCTTGGAAATGCTTTTCAAGTCAAGGAAGAAAGACGGAAGCAAAATAGAACCTGAAGACCGTCTGAAAGCAGAAGAAGAGGTGCTGGAGCTGATGAACAACATGAAGCACGAAGTGGAAGATTCAGAAGAGGAACAGGCAGCATGATAGTTAGACTGGACAAAGAAAAGCAAAGAACCGCAAGGCATCAGTTGCTCAACAATGTGGTTTATATCATCAGCCATGAGGCATTGAAGCAAATGCAGCGCGATGGTCATACAGAATTGTCGCCCGTTGAAGTGTTCCTGTCAGCCCGAAACTTCTGTGATTCGATTCTCGAATTGCCAGACATTGAAGAGGGCTTGGATGACGAGATGGATGATCTGGAAGATGAAACCGAGGTGAAGGATGATTACATGCTTATTCTGACGCTGGTCACAGTCCAATTGCAGGCCATGAGTAAACGAAGCGTCGGTATTGATTTCAAAAAGATTATCTTCCGCATTTTTGAACGTCTGGAAGGTTATGAATTCTTATGGCCTCTCATTGAGCAAATGACCGACAAGGAAGATTCCCGTTGGCTGGCTGGTAAGAAAACGGGACTGTTGGACTATGAGCTGCAAGAGATAAAGATTGATGGAGGCGGGTCAGAAGAAATCAAGCAATTGTTTGCGGATATGGTGGAGTGTTCCGACAAAATGGATAAAGAGACGATTAAGGGGAATCTGCTGTTTCTTAACCGTTATAATATTGACCACAATCATGCCTACGACAAAGAGGTAATAGCTCTTTTTGATAAGTTCGGCATCAAGAGTACTACTATCATAAAGCCAAAGGAATACGTTGGAACAAAGATAGTGGATACAGAGATTCAGAACGTGGAAGCAGGTGGTACTGGGGTAATTAAAGGAATGAAAAAAGACTAATGGATATAGACATCAAAGAACTGATAAAGGCTGCTGCCGAGGGGTTCGACCTGAGTAACTTCAAGGGCGATGTTGTAGGCGTGAAACTTGTAGAGAACGAATTTGGGAATATTGAGCCAGGCGGCATAGGTATTCAGATAAACAATGGCCCAGCACCCAAGGCTGCACCAAATTCCAAGAAAGGCAGTGGCAAGAAGGATTCTGACGAGAAGCCACCAAAGCCTCGTGAGCTGATGACCTTGAAGCGGAGAAGTAAGGTGCTGGATGGGCATCTGACTTTGTTCTTTCAGAAACTGACTAAGGAAGGCTGGATTGACGGCTTTGAGGCTAACTTCAAGAATCTTTTCTCAGGTCAGAGAGACGAGAACTGCCAACTGACGTGGACAGGACTTTATGGCAAAGGCACGTTGGTGGAATTGTTTAAGCAGTTGATAAAAACGGAACTGATAGACGTACCGGCTGGGTTTACGTTATCCTCGATACTTGAAGGTCATTTCATGGATAAGCAGGGGCAGTGGTTGACGGGATTAGACAATGGCGACCCTGCTCATAATAAAGCACTGCCTGTGATTCAGGAGTGCATCAATCTGCTGAAAATTTCACCCGATGCTGACCGTGACGATCTGGATGATGACTTCCGTTCGGAATATGACCAGTTTGACCAGCAGGATATGCATTGGCACAAGCGAAAATAAGCCTTCGGGAAATCTTTCGGGAAAGCACAGATTTTTTTGAAAAATTTTCGCATATAGCGGAATCTCTTTGAAACACAAGGGGTTCCGCTTTTCTTTTTTCTTTGCTCGGAGGGGTGAAGTATGCCCTTCCCGAAAGTTTACCCGAACGTTTTCCCGAAGAAACAGGGGGTAGGACGGGGATTATGGATGCTGACTTGAACAAAGCACATCCAACGAACCAATTAAGACCCCGCCTAAGGAGCGGTAAACAAAAGAAAGATGTACAAGAGAATGATTGTAAAAGACGAGTATCGTTCAAAGATGGCCACTGAGGCCCGTAAGCAACTGGCGCTGATGAACAGATGCCGAATGCACAAAGGAGGTAACGGAGTAGCGAACCAACCCTTCTACACAAAGTTTCTTAATCGCTAACTAAAGTTTAACTCTGAGTTGAGGTGAACGGAGTCTCGCGAGATTTCTATCACAAACGAAAGGTGGCCACCCTTCTGACACTTCGCTCTACCAAAATTCAGAAAACAATGAACACAACAAAATTCCAAGAGCAGATTTTACAGAACGCTGTCCAGATGGACGCAAGTATTAACTTCCAGACCAACGGCAACTTGCTGATAGTGCCGTGCCCGTGGGAGAGTGACAAGGAGGTGACAGGTGGCGAACGTGTCCGCTATGAGGCCGGTGTCGAAGTAGATAACGATGGTCGCACCCGTGTGAAGCGTTGGAAGCGTGGCTCGAAGGGCCCGATGTACACAACGGTCTATGAGACGGCTCACGGAAGGGTGAAAGTCTCGAATCGATGGAAGCGCGAACGTCCCGACATGCAGCAGGTGATTGTGGAATTCAAGTTCCCGCGCAAGTACGGTCTGGCACTCACCAAGGCACTCTACCAGGAAGAGGCCGACGAGATTTTGAGTTACTTTAAAACACGAAAGGAGGAAACGATATGGAACCGATAATCATGGAGCAGTATTTCACATGTATAGGTAAGGGGCACGGTGCCCCTTGCCTCCCTGCCACCCGAAAGCAGTGGGAACGCCTTCGCCGTGAGCCTTGGCTGGCTGAGATGTGTGCACGTATAGAAAAAGGTGACGAGGAGCTAAAGCACAAGTTGCCCGTCTGGACACCTTCGTGCGCTGAGTTTCGTGACAATCATCGTGCCGCCGCCGATGCCCTGAAGCCCTTAAACCGATTGATGATGGACTTCGATGAGAAGGGGCATACGGATGAAATCGTGAGTGCATTAAACGTGAAACATGAAACATTAAAATCCTCTGGCATCGTGGTACTGATGATTGAGGAGTCGGCTCGACGAGGTACTCATGTACTCGTAGAACTGCCTGCTGGTATGGATGCCGAAACAGCCCAAAAGCTGATGAAAGAAGCTACTGGTTTCGAGCCAGATGTGAAAGTCAAGGGGTACGACCGTTGCATCTATATGGTGCCCGAAGATCATACGAAGTATGTCAGCGATAAGTTGTTTGAGGTGACAGAACTGGTGTCGGTTATGACTCCAACCACCCCAGCCCCTAAAGCTGTCGAGGTTGTCGAAGAGCAAAAGGAGAAGAAGTATCCAAGCGACTTCAAGGGTATCGACTACACCTCTATCATCAGTGAGTACTGGCGCAGGATCGGCGGTGAGCCTACCGAGGGTGAGCGCAACGACAAGTTGCATCAGTTGGCAGCAAACCTCCGCGCTATCTGCGACAACTCTGAGGACTGGCTTTTAGAGGTGATGCCCCGCTACGGACTGAAAGAACAGGAAATGCGTTCAATCGTCCATTCAGCTTGCAAGGAGCCTACCAAGGGCTCGCGCTTGATGAAGCAGATCGTGAGTGCGCTCGAGGTGGGCATTCCGTCAGATGAGGCAGAAGATGCCGAGGCGGTAGAGAAAGAAACGGGTGTAAAGGTGAATGTCAAGGCTTTGCCTATCGGACTCAAAGAGTCGTTGGTGGGTGTTCCCGTGTCGATGCACATGCCGGTGCTCTGTGGTGTAATGCCCATTGCAGGGGCATATGCCGACCAAGTGGAGGTGGAGTATTGCGACGGCAATCGTCAGCACCTCGGACTGATGGCCATCATTCGCGGTGAGCAGGCTTCCAACAAGTCGGTGGTAAAAAATGCCGTTGATGTATGGAAGCGCCAGTTTGATGATGAAGATGCGCTTGCCCGCAAGCGCGAAGAGGAGTGGAAGGAGCGTAAAAAAGGTCGCAAGGCCAACGAGAAGGCTCCCGATGACCCGAAGGTGCTCATCCGTATGGTGCCAGTCACGGTATCGTGCTCAACGCTCTTGAAACGATTCAAGAATGCTCAAGGGCACACGCTCTACTCATTCGGAGAGGAACTTGACACCCTTCGCAAAACGAACGGTGCTGGCTCGTGGTCGTCGAAGTATGACATCTATCGTCTCTCGTTCGATTTGGGCGAATGGGGTCAGGACTATAATTCTGATCAGGCAGAGAGTGGCGTGGTGAAAGTAGCCTATAACTGGACGATGCTCGGCACCAATGGCGCCATGCGCAAGTGCTTCAAGTCGGACAATATAGAGAACGGGCTTTCCTCTCGTATTCTCGTGGCCGAGATGCCAGATAGCTCTTTCTCTAAGATGCCAAAGTTTGGCCGTCGTTCGGCAGAGGACGAGGCTCGAATCCAAGAGGCAGTCACCCGATTGCGCTCATTCAGCGGACTGGTTGACACCCCTAGACTGCGCAAGACCATCGAGGAATGGGTAGAGCAGAAACGTGTGGAGGCTGCTAAGGACATCGACCACGTGAAGGACATCTATCGCAAGCGTGCGGCTGTCATCGGCTTCCGCTGTGGGGTCATCTTCCATCTGCTGACTGGGTGCTCTAAGGAGTCAAAGGCTTGTCTCGACTTTGCAACGATGATGGCTGAATATTGTCTACAACAGCAGATAGCCGCTTTTGGCGAGGCCTTGCAGAGTCAGTATGTCGATGCTCAGGACGAGTGCCAGCGATATGGAGCCAACCACTCGGTGTTCGACCAACTGGCACCTGTATTCACCGTCGATGATCTCCGTGCCTTGAAGCGTGGCTTTTGTAGCGACGTGTCGCTCAGAAAGATTATCTCCCGCTGGATGCGTGACGGATGGATTGAGAAGACCGACCAGAAGCATTGGGGTAAGACCAAGATTGACAAAGCGTGACTTTGTGACTTCGTGACTTTGTGACATTAAGGATATTGAACATTAAATATTGAAAATTGAAAATTATGGAACTGATATTAGAACGTATAGCAAAACGCAAGACCTACACGATAGGTCACCTCTACATCCGCCAGCAAATAATGGATGAGTATCGCCCTGGCGAGGCAGACACATACTTCTGCGATACCCTCGAACCCACTTGGCGAGACTACGCCAACGGTGCCTATAAAGTAAAAGGCCGATCGGCCATCCCTGAAGGTCGCTATGCCGTGGTGATCTCTTGGAGCCCGAAGTTTAAGATGTGGCTTCCCATTCTGCTCGGTGGTCCTGAGTTCAACAAGCAATGGCAAGGCATTCGCATCCACATGGGCAACACCGCCAAGGATACTCAAGGCTGCATCCTCGTAGGCCGCAACCAGCGTGTAGGTGAAGTGCTTGAAAGTCGAAAGTGGCTCTATGAGCTGAAGCAAAAGATTGTCGAGGCCAAGGGTAGGGGTGAGGCCGTCTGGATCACCATCAAGTAAAAGCAAGAGCCGTCATTCAAATCAGAGTGGCGGCTCGCTGTACCCCATTAAATCCACGTGAGTTTTCGCCAGAGGCCTTCTAACGGGCCGCGAGGATGGGTGGAGAACCAATAGCGGGCGAAGAGATACTGGCAGATGACCATTGCGCAGCCGACCATGACGGCGTAGGTGATGCCCAGATAGTTGTAACAGGACAGACCGTAGCCGCAGAAGATGGCGCAGCCGATGACGGACTGGAGCAGGTAGTTGGTGAGACTCATGCGACCGAAGATGCAGAGGTGATGGAGCACACGGCGCACGCCCTCGAAAGCGTACCAGGCTGAGACGATGGCCGAGACAATCATCAACAGGATGATGAGGTTGTAGATGGGCTTAAGCCATGGATCGAGATCGCCGAATTCGACAAAACTCAACGCGATGACAACGATGGTCGAGCAAATGAGGATGATGTGCCATATCTTCAGATTCTCCCTTTCGTTATAGAACAATCGCTGGCGACCTAACTGCATGCCGAGGATGAAGAGACAGAGCAGCTGCGTGAGTCGTCCGCTGAAGATATTGAACCGCAGATTCACCTCAAAGCCGTATCGCAGGTTGGTGAGGGTGTTCTCCAAGAAAGTCCCGTGTTCGTGTGCGCTGTTGATGATGCCGGATATTTCCCAGAATCTGGAGAAATCGATCTCGTAGCCCGTCAGCAGACAGTAGAGCTCGACGGGTTGGATGGCCAACAGGGCGATGATGGCCCACACCCATTTCGACGGCAGGTAGCTGATGGGGATGAGCAGCAGGCCGTAGCAGGCATAGAGCATCAGGATGTCGCCGTCGTAGAAGGCCACGTTGACGATGCCGAACATGAACAGCAGGCACATGCGCCAGGCAAATCGCAGGGAGAAGTTCTTGCCTTTCTGCTGCTGGTTGTCGTTCATGATGAAGAAACTGAGTCCGAAGAGCATGGCGAAGATGCCGTACATCTTGCCTGAGAGCAGCCAGGCCAGCACGTCGGCCACCGTCTGGTCGCTCGGCAGCGGATGGACTATCGGCTCCTGGGTGAAGATGTTGAAGTGCTCGACGGAGTGATACAGGATGATGCCGGCCACAGCGATACCTCTCAGGGCATCGGCCACATCGATTCGGGTGTTGGGTAAGTTGCTAGTTTTATACATCATTAAAAATTTATCAGTTTTCAACTGCAAAGATACGAATAGTTGCTGAAATTACCAAATATCTGGGATAAACAGCATGGAAATGTGACGAATGTCACTTTTTCTTCGTACCTTTGCGGCATCATCACATCGATTATATGGCGATACAGGTGACATATAGGAGAACCAGGAGGCTGTCGATGCGCATCGTGAAGAACGGCGATGTACATGTGTCGGCACCGATTGGTATGCCCAAGAAACTGGTGGAGCGGTTCATTGAAGAACACCGCGAGTGGATAGCTGAGGCACGAAAGAAAACCAGTGAGAGCCAGAAGCGCAGGGCTGACTTTTATAACAAGCTGCCGCTGCAGACGAGAGAACAGGTTGAAGATGCCATGCAGAGATTGAAGGCCTTGATAGAGCCGATGGTGGACCGCCACACGAAGGAGATGGGCGTGAAGCCGTCCGCAGTCCGTTACAGGGCGATGATCTCACGTTGGGGTGTCTGCAATGTCCAGAACAAGTCCATCTGTTTTTCTTACTATCTGCTGCTGTTGCCTGAATGGTGTGTCGAGCACGTGGTGGTTCACGAACTGTGCCATCTGTTGGAACCCAGCCACAATGCCCGTTTCCATGCCCTGATGGACAAGTTCTTCCCCCGCTGGAAAGAAGCGAGAAAAACGATAAGGCAAGTTACTTCCCCACGCAGAATCTACTTTCCGACGCAGAAGTTACTATCTGCAAATATAAGTCGTTGATAATTAGCATAAACGCCTTTGTTTTAGGGTATCTAAAGTGACTCCGAGGGACGGTGGGGGGACGCAAAATAGGCAAAAATCTGCAAATATGACTGCCGTCAAAAAAAGAAAATGCAAACATCTGCAAAATCGATTTTCCAGTTCTTTGCACGTTTACACTTTTTAACGCAGGTTTTTGCACATTCTTTCATTAAGGTTTAGTTTAGGTTATAGATATTTAATATGGGTATAAACTAAACCAAAGGGTTGCGCTATCAAACAGAATAATTGGCTTCTCTTTCTTTTGGACGGCAATCATATCTCATATTTAGAGTTATATGCGTGTATTTTGCTTCCAAATTCGATAAAAATGCGAATTTGGAGATAAAATTCTATAAAATAGAGTGATTTTAGGCAAAAACAGTACAAAGCTAATATTTATTTTATTATATTTGCACCAAAATTACTCAGTATGACATTACAAAAGTGGATTGAAGATAGAGCTATTCATGGTTTTCCTACGTTTTCTATTGAGGATGTAAGGGCTGCTGACTTGTGTTCTTCTGAACAGATTCTTCAAAATGAACTTTCCAGACTTAGTTCAAACAAGACTATAGCCAGTGTATATAGAGGGTATTACGTTATTATTCCCACTCAATATGTGTTGCGTGGATCTGTGCCAGCAACCTATTATATTGATCAGTTAATGTCGTATCTGCAAAAGCCTTACTATGTATGTATGCTTAGTGCAGCCGAGATGCTTGGTGCAGCTCATCAGCGTCCCCAGCAATTCTCTGTAATGACGACTTTTCCTAAGCGTAGGACAGTCTCTACTCGTAATGTAACCATAGATTGGTTTTATCGGGATGGATTGCCAGAGGAAGCTCTGATTACAAAAAATACAGAGACGGGAACTATCCGCATATCTAATCCTCTTTTAACAGTCGCTGACCTTGTGCAGTATCAGCAACATGTGGGTGGATTGTCGCGAGTCGCCACCATACTTGAAGAACTTTCAGAGCAGATTGACATTAATAAGCAGTTTACGCCACTTGCAACTTATGTGAAAAAGGTTGTATGGCAACGACTTGGCTATATACTTGAAAATGTCGTTGGGGAAAAGAAGTTAGCAGATAAATTGTATGAACAGCTTCGTACATCATCGGGTTATTTCAAATATCAACCTTTGAGTACATCGGCAGAAGATAATCCATCTGTCAGAGACAGCCGGTGGAAGATAAACATAAACGTAGAAATAGAAACAGACGATATATGATTAACAGAATAGCGATACAACAGTGGAGTGAGCATGCTCCCTGGATAGATAATGCACAGATTGAACAAGATCTGATTATATGTCGTGCCTTGGTTTCCATCTTTAGCGATGAGTTCCTTGCATCGCAGTTGGCATTCCGAGGTGGAACAGCTTTGCATAAACTCTATCTCTCGCCTCAGCCTCGATATAGTGAGGACATTGATTTGGTTCAGATTACTCCTGGACCAATCAAGCCAATCATGTATCGATTAGGGGAAGTGCTTGACTGGTTACCAGACAGGGTAACTAAGCAGAAACGATATAATAATACTATGCTGTTCCGCGTGGAGTCTGAAATATCACCAACGGTACAGATACGTCTGAAAGTTGAAATCAACTGCTTCGAACATTTCAACGTACTTGGGCTGACAAAGATTCCGTTAAAAGTGGAGAATTCATGGTTCACAGGAGAGGCCGAACTGACGACCTATCATTTCGAGGAATTGTTGGGAACCAAACTTCGTGCCCTTTACCAGCGAAAGAAGGGGCGCGACCTCTTTGACCTTTATATTGCCTTACAGCGAAAGGATGTGGATGTTGATAAAGTCCTTCAATGCTACAAGAAATACATGGAGTTTGTGGTTGACAAGGCTCCGTCCTATAAGCAGTTCGTCAATAATATGCAAGAGAAAATGGAAGATCCAGAGTTCACCAACGATTTGCAATCTCTTTTGCGTCCAGGCATAACATTCAATGCAAGTTATGCCTATCCGCTGATTTATGAAACATTTATTGATAGGATGGAGGGGAAAAGAGATTGAATAGTCTAAAGAGTAGGATACGAACTTGAATAATTTGAAGTTTGCTGTATGAAAGTAGATTTTCGTAAATGGTCTTTGACAGACAAAAAAGAGCTAATGGAATTATGCAATGCTGTTGATAGAACATTTTTGTCTGACAGATTGCCTAACCCATACACAGACGATGATGCTGATTGGTGGCTGAATATGGTTGCCAAAAGCGAGAGTGTTGACGGGACTTTTCGCGCTATGCTCATGGATGGAAAAATTATTGGTAGTGTTTCCGTTGAGCGAAAAGCAGACAATAGGCTTGAAGGGGAATTAGGTTATATGTTATTGAAAGATTATTGGAATCGAGGTCTGATGAGCCAAGTTGTGGGACAAGTATGTGAGATTGCGATAAGGGAACTTGGTCTCAATCGAATTACGGCAAACGTTTTTCATTCCAATGTGGCATCACAGCGTGTCCTACTTAAGAATGGTTTTATACTGAAAGAAATTATGTACAAAGCAGTTATAAAAGGAGATAACGTGTATGACATTCTCATTTACAGCTTATTGAGTAATGTCCAATAATACTACTGATGCAATTTAATCGCGTTAATAGTTTATTTCTGTTAAGAAATTATAGATATGGTAGGCATAAATTCATACATCAATGGTCTTGACCTCTCTGCACTGAATGAGTATTGTATTAATCATGGTCGATTGACACAATATGCTAAAGGTGATTATTTCATAAAAGCAGGTGAAGAGTCTCGCTTTATTGGGTTTGTTAAATGTGGATACTTCAACTACATGGTACATAATTCCTCAGAACAAAAAGACTGTATTACTGGTTTTGCCTTTGAGGGCGAGTTCGTGGGCGATTACCCAAATTGTCTTTCAAGCAAGATGTCAGAAGTGACTATTGTGGCAGAAACTTCTTGTAAGGTCTTTCTATTAGCAGGTGAAGAATTGCGAAAACTATTAGATTCCAATGGTATGAGAGAGCTTAAGCAAGCCATATCCGACCATCTCTTTTCGCAGGTCTATACACAATATCTTGATACCTATCGCATGACCACCAGAGAGCGGTATAAGCGTTTACTCCTTCGTTGTCCTGAAATAGTACAAAGTATCAACCTAAAAGACATAGCCTCTTATCTAAAAGTTACACCAACAACTATCAGCAACATACGTAGAGAGATAACTTTTGGGCTGTAAATTCTCAAAATGTTTTGAGAGTTTGCCCTAATGACGTTTCTTTTACTTTCAATTGTGCTTAGGCTTACAAATAAACTATTACTTTTGTACACAAAAAGCACAATATGAATATCGTTATCATCGGAGCCACCTCGGGTATTGGTAAAGCTCTTTTCGAGAAATATGCAAATGAGAACAATAGAATCGGCATTATTGGACGACGAGCACATTTGGTTGACGAATTGTATCATAAATATCCATCCAAGGCCATTCCTGCTAAAGCTGACATTACCAACTTGGAAGAGATTGGGCAAGCCATTTGTACTCTTCATGAAACGTTAGGGCACATTGATCTTGCTATCGCGTGTGCTGGTACTGGTGAGATTAACGCCACTCTTGACTATGCCGTGGAGCGTCCAACTATTGATACTAATGTCGTAGGTTGGACATTTGTCATTGACATGCTCTACCACATTTTCGAACGACAAGGCTGCGGCTATCTTGTTGCCA
>JAEETB010000312.1 GCA_016286575.1 Prevotella sp. | reverse complement strand
TCGACAACCAGCAGGTCCTCCGTCTGAAGGGACTGATCCGCAGAGGTGAGGCCCGTCTGGCTTGTGAGTACAATGGCATCGACAGCCATCATATCCACTTCCTCGACCTGCCGTTCTATGAGAGTGGCAAGATCGAGAAACTGCCCATGACGGAAAATGATGTCACCCCCATTATCGAACTGCTCTCTGAGATTCAGCCACACCAGATCTACGTGGCTGCTGACCTCGCTGATCCTCATGGAACCCACCGCAAATGTACGGATGCCGTGTTGGCTGCCATCGACGAGGAGAAGAAGGCTGGTGCCGAGTGGCTGAAGGATTGTCGTGTATGGATGTACCGTGGTGCCTGGGCTGAGTGGGATGTCGCTGACATCGAGATGTGTGTGCCCATGAGTCCTGAGGAACTGCGTGAGAAACGAAATGCCATCC
This sequence comes from Prevotella sp., assembly GCA_016286575.1. GTDB lineage: Bacteria > Bacteroidota > Bacteroidia > Bacteroidales > Bacteroidaceae > Prevotella. The sequence continues at coordinate 3,100 of JAEETB010000312.1, read as the reverse complement.
TGCGCCATCAGAGTCAGATGGAGAGTGCGCCTTTCCTGGGCAACGACGAACGTCTGTTCTGGCAGCGCGCTGAGGACAGAAACCGCGAAACGGCGAAACGTTATGATGCGCTCGGACTAGCCTGCTACGAGGCCATGGAGGCGTTTGTGGAGTATCATTTTTAGTTGAGAGTTTAAAGTTTAGAGTTTAGAGATGATTACTAAGATCAACAGAAGACATTTGATATCTTTTATCATTTGCTTTTTATCCTTCAGCGCTATAAGGATGTTGGCGGGTGAACCTGCGAACTATGAGGTGGTTCCCCTGCCACAAAGCATTGTGGAACAAAAGGGTGCCCCATTCATTCTTGAAGAGGGTGTTGAGATTCTGGCTTCACCAGAGTTGCAGCGCGAGGCTGAGTTCCTGAAGCAGTATATCAAGGAGGTGACCTGGAACGATCTTCCCATCGCCCAGAAGAGAGAGAAGAAAGTGCGATATATCGAACTGAATGTCTCTCCCACCGTCAAAGAGAAGGAGGGTTACGTGATGACCGTCAGTCAGAAGGGCGTCACGATTCAGGGAGGCTCTGCCGCTGGTGTGTTCTATGGCATCCAGACCTTGCGAAAGGCTGTAAAGGAAGGGGTTATCCTGAATCCCGTCATCATCACTGACGCCCCCCGCTTCTGCTATCGTGGCATGCACCTCGACTGCTCGCGCCATTTCTTCTCGACGGATTTCGTGAAGAAGTTTATCGACCTGCTGGCGCTTCACAATATGAACCGTTTCCACTGGCATCTGACAGATGATCAAGGCTGGCGTATCGAGATCAAGAGATATCCTGAGTTGACAACAATCGGTGCACAGCGCTCTGGGACGATTCTCGGCACTAACTCCGACCTCGACGACGGCATTCCTCATGGCGGATTCTATACCCAGGAAGAAGCCCGGGAGATTGTGAAGTATGCCCAGAAGCGCCACATCACCATCATCCCAGAGATCGACATGCCTGGTCACATGTTGGCTGCCCTGGCCTGCTATCCGGAACTGGGCTGTACTGGCGGACCTTATCAGGTGGGCCACTACTGGGGTGTCTATACGGATGTGCTCTGTGTGGGCAATCCGAAGGTCTTCGAATTCGTAGAGGGTGTGCTGACAGAGATTATGGACGTCTTCCCATCGGAGGTCATCCATATTGGTGGCGACGAGACGCCCACCGTGAAATGGGAGAGTTGCCCGAAATGTCAGGGACTCGGACTGGCAAAGGATCAGCTGCAGGCCTATTTCACTCAGAAAGTGTTCGACTTCCTCACAGCCCACCATCGTCGTGCCATGGGTTGGGACGAGATCCTCGACGGCTGTCCGAAGGATGCGATGATTATGTCGTGGCGAGGCACTGCCCCAGGTGCCAAAGCTGCAGAACTGGGACATGATGTCGTCATGGCACCTACCTCCCATGTCTATTTCGACTATCTGCAGTCGGAAGAGCGACTGTTCGAACCCTCACGCTGCGAAGGTTTCATTCCTGTAGAGAAAGTCTATTCACTCGAGCCTGCTCCTGATTCATTGTCAGTAGAAGCCAGGAAACATATTCTTGGCACTCAGGCCAACATCTGGACGGAATATCTGTTCACTGAAGGCATGGTGGAATATCAGGCCCTGCCACGCATGTCGGCACTCGCTGAAGTACAATGGACACAGCCAGAACGGAAGAACTACGAGGCTTTTAAGGAGCGACTGACACGATTCTCCTCACTCTACGAGCTTTATCATTACCAATACGCTAAGCATCTTTGGCCTGATCGCCAGCTGCCAAGCCGTTGGAGATTCTGACATCCATCCGCTGACGCAGACTGAACTCACAGCCACAATATTGCTGGTTATAAAAGGCGAACTCCCTGAGCAACTGGTTACGACGCTCATAGAGTCCGCCTTTTCGCCAGTTCTGAGCCCAGAACACCGTACCATCGACAGCCTGTTCTGCCAGATGTCCTGCTCGTTCTATTTGCTCCAGACTCTTCCAACGGGAAGAGGCCAGAGTCGTCGTAAAATACTTGAGACCCAGCTCCTTAGCCTCCTTGGCGGCTCTCGTCAGACGAAGCGTAAAACACAGTTCACATCGACGACCACGTTCAGGCTCACCCTCGAGACCACAGACGTCCCCTAACCACGACTCATGATCATAGTCGCCATCAACCCACCTGAGTCCAAGACCCTCCGCATGCCGTTGGCTCTCGTTCTTCCTGATCTCGTATTCCTCACGCGGAAAGATGTTCGGATTATAATAGAAAATGGTGGGACGCACGCCATTCGCCAGCATCCATTCAACAATGGCAGACGAACAGGGCGCACAACAAGCATGCAACAGCACCTCGTTACAGTCCTCTGGCTTTCCAAATACGTTCTTTCGCATTGTTGATCTCCTGGAATTTCTTCTCGGCAGCCTTACGCACATCCTCACCAAGGGCAGCCACCTTGTCAGGATGGTGCTCAAGGGCGAGCTTGCGATAAGCTTTCTTCAGTTCATCGTCAGTAGCATCCGGACTGACACCCAGCACCTTATAGGCATCCTCGAGGGTATTGCCTTCAAGGTGGAGCATCGAGTCGACCTCACTTGAACGGAGTCCCATCCACTGGGCACACTCCTTCAGAGCCGTAATCTCACTCTGGGGTACGTTGCCATCAGCCTTGGCCACCATCACGAGGTAGTTCAAGAGCTGCAGGCGCTGCGAATAGTCCATCTGCTGGTTGATCTGTCCACAACACTCGCGCACCGTCGACTTGAACTGCGTCCAACCCTCACGTTTCTGCTCGTCGAACAGTTTGTTCAGTATCTCATTACCTTGGTTCACGGCACTGGCACCAAAGTTCTGTCGCAACATCTGTCGCACCAGTTCCATCTCTGAGTGCATCGCCTTGCCGTCGGCCTTAATAATATAAGAGGAAAGCACGAGCAACGAGAAGAGAAAACTGTTGCGGTTACCCTGCTGCTGACGTTGGCGATAGGCCTGCTGATACATCTGACTATAGTCCTGATAGGTACGTTGTGACCCAGCGCCCCATGTACCTGAGTTATCAGGTGTATTCACCCCGTCGAGCATCGAATCAAACAACGAACCCACCA
>JAEETB010000036.1 GCA_016286575.1 Prevotella sp. | reverse complement strand
GTATTCGGCTACTGGGGACTGCTCAGTGGTGGTACCTATATGCCTGAGGAGATCAAGGATCCGAAAGCTGTGAAGGTGATCTTCGAGAGCTGTGGTGACAAGGAGAACCCCGATGGCATCAACAAGAGCGTTGAAGCACTGAAGGCTGCTGGCTTCAATGCCCATGGATTAATCTCAGAAGGCACTGCACATGAGTTCCTGACATGGCGCAGAAGCCTACGCGAAATGGCTCCATTACTCTTCAAATAGGTGACAATTTGTGAAAAAAGTGCAATTTTTAAAGGTATGACACAAAATCGAAAGTATATGTAACATAAGAATAAGCCATTTTTTGAAAAATGTCGTATCTTTGCACCAGAAAAGATTAATAGGTTAAAATTGTTTTAGTTATATTAGTAGTTAGTAGTTTTTCCTTCCTCGGGACCCAAGAAAAGCGTTTCTTGTCCCGAGGTTTTTTAAACCCAAAAATTGAGGACATGAAACGAATCATTTCAACCATCCTGTTCAGTGCCATCGCTACCCTGACGATGCAGGCTCAGCAACATCTGCTCTGGTACGACAAACCTGCCACCCACTGGCTGCAGGCATTGCCCATTGGCAACTCCCATCTCGGCGCCATGATCTATGGTGACGTGAAGACCGAAGAGATCCAACTCAACGAAGAGACTTTCTGGAGTGGTTCACCTTATTATAATAATAGCCCTGAGTCGAAGGAGCATCTTCAGGAGGTGCGCCAACTGATCTTCGAAGGGAAGGAGAAGGAGGCCAGCAACCTGATTGACCAGTATTTCATCAAAGGGCCTCATGGCATGCGCTTCCTGCCCGTGGGTAGTGTAAAATTGGCATTTCATCGCAAGGATGACACCAGCAGCTACCGTCGACAGCTGAATCTCGGTACAGCCATCGCTACCACCCAGTATACCCTCGACGGTGTAACCTATCGACGCACATGCTTTGCCTCACAGGCCGACAATGCGGTTGTCATGCGGATTGAGGCCAGTCAGAAAGGCGTCCTGGCCTTCAACGTCAGCTTTGACAGTCCGTTGGAAGCCACCCGTAGCGTCAATGGCCATCAGTTGGCAGCCATCGTCAAGGGTGTAGATCATGAGGGCGTACCTGCCGGCCTCAACGCGGAATGTCGTCTGGAGGTGCTCTCTGACGGTGAGATCATCGATGGCGAGGAGAGTATCACCGTCTGCAATGCGACCACTGCCACACTGTATATCACCGCAGCTACCAACTACGTGAATTACCACGATGTCAGCGGCGATCCGACCCGTAAGAACATCCAGGCGCTCTCTTTTCTCAGAGGCCGCAGCTATCAGCAGATCCTCAGCAGTCACCTCAAGAAATACAAGGATCAATATGACCGCGTCAGCCTGACACTGCCACATAACGGGAATGAGAACCTGCCCACAGACCGCCGCCTCGTCGCTTTCGACGGGAGTGACCTCGACATGGTGTCGCTCATGATGCAGTACGGCCGTTACCTGCTCATCTCCTCCTCGCAGCCGGGCGGACAGCCAGCCAATCTGCAAGGTGTCTGGAACAACAAGGTCGATGCACCCTGGGATTCGAAATACACCATCAACATCAATGCCGAGATGAACTACTGGCCTGCCCTGGTGGGTAACCTCGCAGAGACACAACAGCCCTTCTTCTCGATGATCAGAGACCTCAGTCAGACAGGTGCCGTCACGGCTCAGGAGATGTATGGCTGTAAAGGATGGATGGCCCATCATAACACAGACCTCTGGCGTATCGCAGGTCCTGTTGACGGTACACCCTGGGGCATGTTCCCCACAGGAGGAGCATGGCTGACCACCCACATCTGGCAACATTATCTCTACACAGGCGACAAACAGTTCCTCGCCCAGTATTTCGACATTATGAAAGGTGCTGCCGACTTCCTCGTCGACTACATGCAGCCTTACCCCGCCAATGGCGAGATCAAGCATGCCAAAGGGTGGATGATGATCGTACCGACCGTCTCACCAGAACATGGTCCTCAGGGGAAAGGCACGAATGTCACGGCAGGTTCCACGATGGATAACCAGATCTGCTTCGACGTGCTCAGTCAGGTGATCCAGGCTGCCAAAGTCCTGGGCAAAGACGACGCTTCAATCTTGAATTTTCAATCTTCAATAAAGAAGTTGCCTCCTATGCAGATTGGACGTTACGGCCAGTTGCAGGAGTGGCTCATCGATGCCGACGACCCCAAGGACGAGCATCGGCATATCTCACACCTCTACGGACTCTATCCCTCCAACCAGATATCGCCTTACCACCACCCCGAACTGTTCACGGCTGCTGCCAACACCCTCCAGCAGCGTGGTGATATGGCCACAGGCTGGAGCCTCGGATGGAAGATCAACTTCTGGGCACGCATGCTCGACGGCAACCACGCTTTCCGCATCATCAAGAACATGCTGACGCTGATACCCGACTCGATAGAATGGGGACCTCGCGGCGGCACCTATCCGAATCTCTTCGATGCCCACCCGCCTTTCCAGATCGATGGTAACTTCGGCTGTTCGGCTGGTATCTGCGAGATGTTGCTCCAGAGTCACGACGGTGCCGTCCACCTGTTGCCTGCCCTGCCTGACAGCTGGTCAGAAGGTGAGGTCAAAGGTCTTCAGACACGTGGTGCCTTCACCGTCGACATGAAGTGGAACGGCAGCGAACTTCAGGAAGCCGTCATCACCTCGAAGATTGGCGGCATGCTGCGGTTGCGTTCTTATATCCCCCTCGATGGCGAAGGTCTTCAGGAGGCAGCCGGTCCCTGTCAGAATCCGCTGCTGAAATCAGCTGAGATCCGTGAGCCATTGAAGTCGAAAGACCTCAAGAAGTTTGACCTCCTACCCGTCAGAAAAGTGTACGAATACGATCTCGAAACGCGACCTGGGCAGACATATCGGTTCAAAAAGAAGCCATTTTAAACCCCATGTTACATCAGACAAATTATATGTGACATGAGCGAAAACCCGTGTCACATTTTTTTCGTAATTTTGCACCCAGAAACTAATTACAATTACAAGAAATCATGCCAAATCAACTATTCAAAAGAAATTACCTAACATTATTATCAACCGTATTCCTGTTCTGTGCCGGCCTTACAGTGTCGGCACAGACTTTTCCGTACCAGAACCCTCAGCTGAGCGCCCAGGAGCGTGCCAAGGACCTCTGTAGTCGCTTGACAATCGAAGAGAAGGCTATGCTCATGCTCGACGAGAGTCCGGCGATTCCTCGTCTCGGCATCAAGAAGTTCTTCTGGTGGAGTGAGGCCCTTCACGGTGCTGCCAACATGGGTAACGTGACCAACTTCCCCGAGCCGGTAGGCATGGCGTCGTCGTTCAACCCCGACTTGTTGTTTAAGGTGTTCGACATCGCCAGTACGGAGTTCCGTGCTCAGTACAACCACCGTATGTACGACCTGAAGGGCGAGGACATGAAGATGCGCAGCCTCAGTGTGTGGACGCCTAACGTGAACATCTTCCGCGATCCCCGTTGGGGTCGTGGTCAGGAGACCTATGGTGAGGATCCCTATCTGACATCCGTCATGGGCGATGCCGTCGTGCGTGGCCTCCAGGGACCTGAAGACGCCAAGTACCGCAAGCTTTGGGCTTGTGCCAAGCACTATGCCGTCCACAGCGGTCCTGAGTACACCCGCCATACAGCCAACCTGACTGATGTGTCTGCACGCGACTTCTGGGAGACCTATATGCCCGCCTTCAAGAAGCTCGTGGTAGATAGTAAGGTACGCGAGGTGATGTGCGCCTACCAGCGCCTGGACGATGACCCCTGCTGCGGTTCTACCCGTCTGCTCCAGCAGATTCTCCGCGATGAGTGGGGATTCAAGTATCTCGTCGTCAGCGACTGTGGTGCCGTCAGCGATTTCTATGAGAACCACAAGTCATCTTCAGATGCCGTTCACGGTACGGCGAAGGCCGTCTGGGCAGGTACCGACGTGGAGTGTGGCTTCAGCTATCCCTATAAGACCATCCCCGAGGCCGTCAAGAGAGGTCTGTTGACAGAGGAAGAGGTCGACAAGCACGTCATCCGTCTGCTCGAAGGCCGTTTCGACCTAGGCGAGATGGATGATCCCTCACTGGTGGAGTGGTCGAAGATCCCCTACTCTGCCATGTCAACGAAGGCATCCGCACAGGTAGCCCTCGATATGGCCCGTCAGACCATCGTCTTGCTGCAGAACAACGGCAACATCCTGCCATTGAAGAAGAATGCTGAGAAGATAGCCGTCATCGGTCCTAACGCCCATAACGAGCCCATGATGTGGGGTAACTATAACGGTACGCCCAACCACATCGTCACCATCCTCGACGGTATCAAGGCCAAGCAGAAGAAGATTGTCTATATCCCTGGTTGCGACCTGACCAACAACCTGGTGATGGAAAGCCATATGGCCACCGAGTGTGTGACTCCTGATGGCAAGAAGGGTTTGAAAGGCACTTTCTGGAACAACACAGAGATGGAGGGTAAGCCCTTCACCACAGAATATTACACGAAGCCTGTCAACGTCACGACAGCTGGTATGCACGTCTTCGCACCCAACCTCCCCATCGAGGATTTCTCAGCGAAGTACGAGACAACCTTCACTCCGAAAGAGGCAGGTGAGTATGTGGTCAACGTAGAGAGCACAGGTCATTTCGAGCTCTATATCAACGGTGAGAAGAAGTTCGTCGAACATACTTGGCGCACCACCCCCACCCGTACGGTGCTGAAGGCTGAGAAGGGTCAGCAGTTCCAGATCGAGGTTCGCTTCCAGACCGTGAAGACCTGGGGCGCTTCGATGAAAATCAACGTTGCCCGCGAGTTGCCCATCAACTATCAGGAGACCATCGCCCAGCTGAAGGGCATCGACAAGGTGATCTTCTGCGGTGGTATCGCCCCCAGCCTCGAAGGCGAGGAGATGCCCGTCAACATCGAGGGCTTCAAGGGTGGCGACCGTACCAGCATCGAACTGCCGAAGGTACAGCGTGAGTTCCTCAAGGCCCTGAAGGCTGCCGGAAAGCAGGTCATCTACGTCAACTGCTCAGGTTCTGCCATCGCCTTGCAGCCAGAGACAGAGAGCTGCGATGCCATCATCCAGGCCTGGTATCCTGGTCAGGAGGGCGGCACGGCTGTGGCTGATGTCATCTTTGGCGACTACAACCCTGGCGGCAAGCTCTCCGTCACCTTCTATAAGGACGACAGCCAGCTGCCCGACTACGAGGACTATTCGATGAAGGGTCGCACCTATCGCTATTTCAACGAAGCACTCTTCCCGTTCGGCTATGGTCTGAGCTATACCACCTTCGCCATCGGCGATGCCACCATCGACGGCCAGAACGGCTCTTACAAGGTCAGCATCCCCGTCAGCAACAACGGCCAGAAGAACGGCACTGAGATCGTTCAGCTCTACATCCGCAACACAGCCGACGCAGATGGCCCGTTGAAGAGTCTGCGAGGTTTCCAGCGCGTCGATGTGAAGGCCGGACAGTCTGCAACCGCCACCATCGAACTCAAGCCCGAGAGCTTTGAGTTTTGGGATGCCGAGACCAACACTATGCGCACGAAGTCAGGCACCTACGAGATCCTCTATGGCAACAGCTCGCTCGACAAAGACCTGAAGCGCCTCACGGTTACATTCTAAATGATCAGAAAAAATCCCGAAATGCTTGTACGTTTCGGGATTTTTATATACCTTTGCACGCGAAAACTAGAAAGATTGTATTCATTCAAACACGATAAGATGATGGATAACAAACGATGGGTAGTCCAGCTCTTGGTATTGTTGCTGATCTTACCCATTGACATACATGCACAGAAAGAGCACTTCGTGTTTACCACAGCATGGAAGGCGCAGGCTCAGTTTGCAGGCTACTACGTGGCCTACGAACGGGGTTTCTATCGCGAGGCAGGCCTTGAGGTGGAGATCCAGCATCCCACACTCACCAGTTCGGCACTGACGAGACTGAAATCCCAGGAGTGCGATGCGGCGATGTTCTCACTCATGTCTGCGATGGACTTCATCTCCCAGGGATTCTCTTTGGTGAACATCTTCCAAGACTCCATGAACAGCAGTAACTTACTCATCTCCCGTTGGGACACTGATCCGCTGAAGATGAAGGGCAAGAAAGTGGCGATCTTCAATGCCGACCCCAACTACCTAACCTTCATCATGGATCGTCGCGAAGGGATGCACTACAGTTGGGTGCCGTTCTCCAGCGGCATCAACCTCTTCCTCAGTGGGGCTGTCGACGCCACGATGGCCGTCAGCTACAACGAATACTACCTGCTGCTCCAGTCAGGATTCAAGCTTACCAAGGAGAGCGTCTACCGATTCTCTGAACACGACTATAACATCCAGGAGACAGGCGTCTACGTGAAGAGCGACTATTACCGTCAGCACCGCTCCGCCTGCGAGAAATTTGCCAAGGCCAGTCGTCAGGGATGGGAATGGACAGCCCAGCACCCGAAGGAGGCGCTCGACATCGTCATGAAATATGTGCGCAAATACGCATCGCCCACCAACCGACTGCTGCAGAGGCTGATGCTCGAGGAATGTCTGCGACTGCAAGTCAACAAAGACACAGGTAAGCGCGAGTACCGTGTCCGTGAAGACATGGTGCAGAAGGCCTCACGCATGATGACGGAGTGTGGACTGATAGCCCGTCCTGTGTCGTATAAAGAATTGATGGGATTATGAAAAGACTTCTACGATATATCCGCAGTTCACTGTCCAGAAGACTAAGCTTCTGGGTGGTCATACTCGTGGCAGCCATCTTCACCGCAGCCTTCGCCCTGATGTTTTCTGAGACGCGCGAGGTGGTGCGCCAGGAGGCTTGGAACAAGGCCACGAAGACCATCGAGGGTGCTGTGCTCCATATCGACAACACGCTTCATCGTGCCGAGGTGGCTGCCAACAACATGCTGGTGGTCATCGAGAACCATCTCGACGAACCCGACCTCATGTTCGACCTCAGCCGACAGGTGCTCGAGAGCAATCCCGACCTGGCAGGCTGCAGCATCAGCTTCGAGCCGTATTACTTCAAGGATAAGGGGCGCTACTTCTCGGCCTATTCCTATAACAACGGTGACTCCATCCAGACCGAACAGGAAGGAACCGACAATTACCAGTACTTCACGATGGACTGGTATCTGATTCCCAAACTGCTTGACAAACCTTATTGGATTGAGCCCTTCTTTGAAGACGCCGAGGAAGGTATCATCGTCAAAGATATCTTCTCGAGCTATAGCCAACCCATCCACGATCCCCAGGGACGCGTCGTGGGCACCTTCTCCGTCGACATCCGCCTCGACTGGTTCGCATCCACCATCAGCGAGGCCAAGCCTTACCCACATTCCTACAGTGTGCTGCTGGGCAAAGGCGGCACTTATCTGGTGCATCCCGACACCACCAAACTGTTCTACCAGACGGTCTTCACCCAGACGATGGAGCGTAAGGACTCTGCGATCACCAGCATCGGAGAAGCCATGATAGCCGGTGAGACAGGCCATCGCATCACCAACATCAACGGTGAGCGCAATTACATCTTCTACAAGCCCTTTAAGAACACAGGATGGAGTGTCGCCACCATCTGTCCAGAGCGCGACATCTTCGACCCCTACAACAAACTGCAGCGTGTCGCACGCATCACGATGATCGTAGGTCTGCTGTTGCTCTTAATCTTCTGTCTGATCATCGTCAACCGCAATCTGCAACCGCTCAAGCACCTGGCAGACTTCACCGAGTTGACAGCCGAGGGACAGTTCACCGACGAGGTGCCCGACAATACACGTCCAGACGAGATCGGCAAACTCCAGCACCGATTTTACAGCCTGCAACAGGCCCTCCGCCAATATATCAGTCAGATTCATCAGGAAACGGAACGGCTTCAGCAACAGAACGTTGATCTCGCCGTCGCCTACGAACATGTACAAGAGGAGGAACGTCTGAAGACACGCGTGCTCCACAAGATGTCCGAGGAGATGGTTCTCCCCGTTCAGGGCATCCTGTCACAGTCCAGGGCCATTTGCGACCATCACGACGAGATGACCGAGGGAACCTTCGCTCAGACCGTCGACGACATGTTGCAGGACACCACTCAGGTGACCTCCCTGCTCGACAAGCTCATGAAGGAAGCACAGGGAAGTGAGGAAATAAAAAATGAGGAAGTGATATGAACACCATCATCCATAGAATCCAGAAGTCGGTAACCGTCCGCCTCAGCTTCAGCATCCTGGCGTTCGTCGTGGTCATCTTCACCGTGGCCATGGCGATCCTCATACACCGCTCCAAGACGTCAGTGCGCCAGGCCGCCATCAAAGAGACCGAACAGATGCTCAACAACACAGCCCAGCGCCTAATCGGCATCATGGACGAGGTCGAGGTGGCGACCCACAACACCGACTGGCAGGTGCTTCAGAATCTGCAGCCCGACTCGCTGTACGAGCTTTCGGCACGCATTCTTCAGATCAATCCGATGCTCAACGGCTGCAGCATTGCCATGGAGCCCAATTACTTCCCTGAGATGGGACGTTACTTCTCGGCCTACTCCAACAATAACGATGGGCATATCGAGACCGAGAACGAAGGCAGCGACGACTATCCCTACTTCGACATGGACTGGTATAAGGAACCCATCCGCCAGGGCAAGGCTTGTTGGGTGGATCCCTTCAAGGACTACAGTCCCAGTGGTATCGCCGTACGCGATATCATTGCCAGCTTCTGCAAACCTCTGGTCACCCCCGAAGGCCGTACCATCGGCGTCATCTCCGTCGACCTGTCGCAGCGTATGCTCTCCCAGGTTCTCACCAAGGAGTGGCACTATCCCGACTCGTATTACCTCCTCGTGGGTTCCAATAACACCGTCATTGCCGCAGAAAAGGAGGGCGTAGGGATGAACGACCTCGAGCGGTCAGACTGTCTGGTGATGAAACAGCCACTGTCCGACTCTGGCTGGCAACTGGCCATCGTGTGTCCTGAGGATGCGATCTTCAAGGGCTACAACAACATGATCATGATCATCATCAGCATCATCATCTTCGGTCTGCTGGTCATGCTGGCCTGCTGTTATTACATCATTCGCCGCACTATCCAACCTGTTGAGACACTGACCCAGCAGACCAGCGACATTGCTGAAGGTCATTTCGACCGTCAGATAGCCCCCAGCACCCGTTTAGACGAGGTAGGAAAGCTTCAGAACAGTTTCCACACCATGCAGCAGTCGATAGCCGCCCTCGTGACGGAACTCGAAGCCACGCGTGCCAAGACCGAACAGAAGAACAAAGAACTCACGCTGGCCACCAGCCTCGCTGAAGAATCCGACCAGAAGAAGATGACGTTCATCCGCGATATGTTCCACCAGATACGTACACCGCTCAACATCATCAGCGGCTTCGCACAAGTGTTGCGCGACGGCCATAGCCTCATGGGGAAAGATGATCTCGACGCCGTGACACGCGACATCAAGCTCAACAGCCAGACCATCAGCAACATCATCGACAACTGGACGAAGACACTCGAACTCGAACAGACAGACGAGATCCCGATGAACGATCGGGTCGACTGCAGCGAACTCTGTCAGGAGGTGGCGCGCACCCTCGTGATGCGACAGCCCGATAAGGTCGAACTGCTGGTAGAGATCGTAGGCGATGACCCCACGATCGTCACCAACAAGGTCTATCTGACGAAGATCCTGAGCGAGCTGCTCCACAATGCCAACAAGTACACCCAGGAGGGACGCATCACCATCGGCTGTGGAAAGATCGACGACAACAGCATCTGCTTCTACGTGTCCGACACCGGTCTTGGCATCCCCAAGGCCGACCGTGAGCGTATCTTCTCACAGTTTACCAAACTCAACGATTTCAACGAAGGTCTGGGCATGGGTCTCTACCTGTGCCGTCAACTGGCCCAGCGCCTCGGAGGCTTCCTACAGCTCGATCCCTTGTACGTTGGCGGAACCCGTATGGTGCTCACGTTACACACCCAACAAACATCTGCAAAATGAAGAAACCAGCCATAATCCTTTCCATCATCATCGCCCTGACAGCCGTCATCGTCTTGAGTTGCCGCCCGAGCCGTCAGCATCGGGGCATCACCGACGAGAACCAGCGCACACATGTCGACTCCGTCATCTTCGCTGTGTTCGACACCCGTGACGTGCCACGTACGCTGGCCGTCATCGACAGTCTCGAACAGACAGGCGAACTCTCTACCCCCAGGAGCATCTTCTACCGCACGATCACCTATAACCTCCGTGGCGAATACCGCAAGTCGCTGAACTACTATTACCAGCTGGCCGATATCGACGTCAATACGCTCGACGACCAGGGCGACTTCGAGTGCTACAACTACAGCTGCAAGGATTACCTCCGTCTGCTGTGCAACATGAAGCGCTACGACATCGCCATCCGTGAGGCCTATGCTATCGATAAGAAACTGAAGGAGGCTGGCGACGACGACTTTGCCCGTCTTCACGACATCGCAGAGATGATTGGCGAGTGCCAGCTCTACCTCGGACAGACCGACGAGGCTGCACACAGTTTCCAGAATGCGCTCAACGATATCCACAACATGCTCAAGATCCACCATGCCCCGCTCGACTTCCGTGAGTGTCAGCACACCATGAACGCCGTGGCCATGGCCTATATCCAGGCGGGCAATTATGCCCTGGCGGCTCCTTGGATCGATCGTCAGGACTCCCTTTTCACCATCGCCAGCAACCGCTCCGACCGCGACACGATCTATATCGACGAGATGAAGGCCGACATCAGCTATAGTAGGGCGCTGCTCGAACATGCCAAGGGAGCCACGCGTGCCGCAGAAGCTGCTTACAGAACCTATCTGTCGACCCATGTCTCCAAGACGCTTGGCAGCATCATCAACAGCACCGAGTACCTGATGCTCACCCAACGTTACGCCGAAGCTGCCGACAACTATATGCAACTGCAGCGCTTCATGCAGGAGAGCGCCTTTGAGGTCGACCTCGAGAACATCGGTCGTTACCTCCTGCCCAAGTACCGTGCCAACCTCTTTGCGGGTCGCAAGGACTCTGCCCTCAGCGTAGCCAGTCAGATAGCCGAAGCCTACGACTCCGCCCTGACACGTCAGAAGCACAGCGATGCCATGCTTCTGGCCACCGTCTATGATACCGAGGGCAAAGAGCGCCAGATGGCCGAGCAAAAGGCTGAGCTCATCCAACTGGAGCTGATCGTCACGGCCATCGTCATGTTGCTCGTCATCATCTTCCTCGCCGTCTATGCCTACCGTCGTCGCAAGGCCAACATCGAGCTCCGTGAAACCAACCGCCAGCTCATCCGCCAGATCGATGAGATGACCACCATGACAGACATCAAATGAGAAATACTTCATACAAAAAAGTCCCGAAACGTTTGGTCGTTTCGGGATTTCTCTTTACCTTTGCAACCAATAACTATATTTTAAATGAAAAAACTATTATTACTTCTATACGTCCTAATGGCTTTTCTGCAGATGCATGCGAAAGGCGAAGGCGGGGGACCCCTCGACCTCCTCAAGACAGTAGGCACCTTCTTCGATTCGTTGTCCGTCAAGGGTCTCGACCGCAGATACATTGACGCACCCAAGAAACCCTGGCAGGTCATCTTGCGAGGTAATATCAACCAGTCGGACCTGAAGTTGAGAACAACGACCAACGAGGCGGAGGAGGTAATGCCCCTCTTTGTGGGCAATTTGACCTGGGAGCCACGCATCAAGACCGACCCCGCCACCTATCTCGGATTCTGGGCAGGCTACAGAGGCTATGGCTTCGGCTATTCATGGAATGTGGGAGGCGACAAGGGGCGCATCCTCACCTTCGGAGCCACAGGAGGCAGCTATGGCGTGAACCTCCGCATCCACTGGTTCGACAACGACGAACCGGAGGTATATATTAAAGGAAACGGACTAAATGAGGTGACAGAGGAGGGGGATGTGATTTTTGCACCCATTGAATTTAACGACAAGCTCGAGATAGGCAGTCCTATCAAGACGAGAGCACTCTTCCTCGACGGCTATTACCTCTTCAATAAAAGATGTTCGTATGCAGCCGCCTACGACCAAAGCGTGATCCAGAAGCGCTCATCGGGATCTCTGATGGCAGGAGCGATGTATTTCCACTCCTCCACCGAGTATGACAATGACAACAATGCCGACCTGATCATGATGATGAACGATATCGGTGCCTTTAAGACCGACCAGATCAGTGCCGGTGTGGGCTATATCTACAACTGGGTGCCCGTCAAGGGCCTCCTGGTCAGTGCGATGGCCATACCCATGGTCACCTTCTACAACCACTACAAGATGTACCTTTTCAACTCGAACCTGAAGGAAATGGTGCAAGAAGATATGAAAAAAGAAGGCTGGGACAAGGCGATAGAGACGATCTTAAGCATGAACGACAAGGACTATAAGATCACACCGGCAGGCGAGGAGAGCCATACTTCGAACATCAGGCTCAACTTCGATGCCCGCCTGTCAATCACCTACGAGTGGAACGAGCGCATCTTCATCAATGCATTCGGACAATTCTGTAATTTCAATTATAAGACCGACAATATCAAGGGCCGTCTGAACGACTGGTATATTAACGGATCAATAGGAATCAGACTTTAGTTATGAACGAGCAACAGACATTGGAAACGACTGTTTTCATCATGTTTTACGGAGGTGTGACAGTCTTGAGCCTGATAGCCTGCCTCTACCTCCTGTTCCGACGGGGCAACGCCTTTGCCGCCGACGTCACGTCGCCAGCGCGCCTGCGCCATTGGACAGCCGTCTTCTTCGCCGCCTTCACTTTGGGCCATCTGTGGTATCTGCCCTCTTATTTCTCGTCCTCAAACGATGACATGATTCTAACCGGTCTGATAGGTGGTCTGCTCGACACGATGATCATTTTCCCTTTGGCAATCATCATCCTGTTTTGTATGCTGCAAGACCGCAAGCGACCGCTGTGGCCTGCTGCCTTGATGGTAGCGCCGCTGGTTGCGGGAATGGCATGGAGCATCTACTGCCGCAGCATGGACTTCCTGCCCGTGATACGCGTCTATTTCCTGCTGATGTGCATGGGCTTAGGCATCTATATGGTACGCGAAGTCCGTCGGTATGGGCGCTGGCTGCGCGACAACTATGCCGACCTGGAGCACAAGGAGGTGTCGCAGAGCCTCGTGGTGATGGCCATCATCTTGTTTGTGTTCGTCTTCTATGTGGCAGGCTATGGGCTGCCAGCCTACGAATATGTCACTCAGATGGTTGGCACCATACTCATCTGCTTTCTCCTTTGGCGCGTAGAGACGTTAAGCGACCTGAGCCTGTCCCAGTCAGTGCTCCCTTCAGAGGAAGAGGAACCGGTCACCGCGGAGAATCAGGAAGACTATGCGCTGGCACAAGCCAGTGACGACAACACCAGAGCCTTGCTGAAAGAGCACTGCGAAGACACAGAGCTCTATCTGCTGCACGACCTGACCCTTTACCAGCTGGCCAAGACCATTGGCACGAACCGCACGTATCTGACCAGATACTTCGCCCGTCAAGGCACCACTTACAATGCCTACATCAACAGCCTGCGCATCAACCATTTCGTCAGTCTCTCTCGCGAGGCGGCCGCTGCCCAGCGTCCCTTCACCGCCCAGAAACTGGCCCACGAAAGTGGCTTCCAGAGCTACAGCACTTTCAGCCTCGCCTTCAAGCAGCGGATGGGACAGACCGCATCATCCTGGATGCGCGAACTGCTCGCCGCCGCCCTCATCATCTTCGGCTTCAGCTTCCTCACATCGTGCAGCTCGAGCGACAATGACCCGAAACCCGACACGACGGTGCTCGACCAATGGGAGGCTGGAAAGACGGTCACAACCGAGGCAATTACGGCCTTTGGCGGTTTCGACCGCTGCTTTGCCGCCGAACCTATCCCCGACGGTGTATGGCAGCGCATGCAAGGCAAGACCTACAAGGAGAACCCCTATATCCAGCGCATGCTCCTGCCCGATGTCTACGATGCCGACGATGAGACCCAGATGCGCGACAACAACTCGTCGTGCTTCTGCTACCGTAACATCGCAGCCACCACCAATCTCTCGAAGCATGCCCGTGGACTGACCGTCGACATCAACACCCTCTACAACCCCTACATCAAGACCCTCGACGACGGCACGCTCCTCATCCAGCCCGCCACGTCAAAGCCCTACTGCGACCGCGATTGGGACTTCCCCTACAAGATTGACCATGAGGATCTCTGTTTCCGTCTCTTCACCGAGGCTGGCTTCGAGTGGGGCGGCGACTGGACCAACCGCAAGGACTATCAGCATTTTGAAGTTGTCGAGTAAGTGAGAGCAGAGTCAAACTCGTTTGGACTCTGCCGAACGTGAGACAACTCGAGCGCAGCTCAAATTGTCGAGTAAGTGAGAGCAGAGCTAAAACACATTTTAAGCTTTGCCGAACGCAAGACAACTCGAGTGTAACTCAAGTTGTCGAGTAATCGAGCGCAGAAATGTGATATAATTTTTTGTAATTCGAAAACTTTTTGTACCTTTGCAGTTGAATATGCTTAAAACTTAAATAGAAACTGTTATGAAGAAATTAATGATCGTCGTTGTACTGGCCCTGATAAGTATGGCTGGTGCGGCACAGAATTTCAAAGCGAATCTTGATGAGAGTGTAAAACCTGGTGATGACTTCTGGCAGTATGCCGTAGGCTCGTGGCTGAAGAACACCCCGCTGGACAAGGAACACCCGATGAACGGCGCGTTCGTTGATCTGGAGGAGCTGAACAACAAGCACATTAATGCGCTGATTATGAAATATGCCGACCAGAAGGGTCTGCCACAGGGCAGCGACGGGCAGAAGATCGGCGCACTCTATCGCCTCTACATGGACAGCGTGGGCCGCAACAAGATGGGCTACGAGCCTATCATGCCCTACCTGAAACAGGTGCGAGCCATCAAGACCCGCGAGGAGGCTCTGAAGCTGATGGCCGACTTTGATGCCAAGGGCTTTAACACGGCTCCTTACGGTATCAGCCTGGGCCTAAACCCCTATAACTCGTCCGAGTATATGATTAGTGCAGGTCATGGCGGTGCATCCCTGCCCCAGGAGTACTATGCCGAGCCCAACGAGCAGCAGCAGGCTGTCGTGAATGCCCTCAAGAGCCTGAACAAGGACTACCTGAAGATGGTGGGTAACAGCGATGCCGATGCCGAGCGCATGATGGAGGCAGCATGGGCCATGGAGCACAGGATTGGCGTGAAGACACTGAACCAGGTGGACAGGCGCGACCCGCAGAAGATCATCCATGTGATGCCGTGGGAGCAGCTGTTGAAGGACTTCAGTGGTATCAATTGGATAGGCTATCGCGACGCCCTCGGCTATCCGCAGGATATCGACATGGTGGATGTGAATCAGCTAGAGCCGCTGCACGAGGTGGAGAAGGTGCTGGCTGAGACAAGTGTCGAGGACCTGAAGGCCTATATGGAGATTAAGGTCGTCAAGGCTTACAGCAGTTTCCTCAGCGATGCCTTCACAGACCGTTCGTTCGAGGCCAGCAAGTCCATTAGCGGCGTGCAGGAGCAGGAGCCCCGCTGGAAGCGTGCCGTCTCCGTCATCAGTGGCAATCTGGGCGAGACCATCGGCAAGCTCTACGTGGCAGAATATTTCCCCGAGACCAGCAAGCAGCGTGTCTACCGTCTGGTGAAAGACCTGCAGAAGGCCTTTGAGGAGCGACTGACGGAGAACACCTGGATGAGTGACTCCACCAAGGCCAAGGCGCTGGAGAAGCTGCACGCCATCCATATCAACGTGGGTTATCCCGACAAGTGGGAGGACATGGAGAAGTTCGTTGACATCCGCGAGGACCAGAACCTCATAGAGAACTTTATCCGCATTGACCAGGAGACACGTGCCGCCAATATACGTAAGCACTGGCGCCAGCCCGTCGATAAGACCAGGATGGCATGCACACCTCAGACGGTGAACGCCTTCTATAACCCGATGTTCAACAGCATCAACTTCCCCGCTGCCATCCTGCAGCCCCCGTTCTTCGATCCTGAGTCTGATTATGTCTCCAACTACGGTGCTGTCGGTACGGTCATCGGCCACGAGATGAGTCATGGCTTCGACGATCAGGGCTGTCAGTTCGACAAGGACGGTAACCTGATCAACTGGTGGGCACCCGAAGACAAGGCGAAATACGATGAGCGCACCAAAGTGCTTGCCGACTGGTTCTCAGAGCAGGAGGCATTGCCCGGCCTGAAGGTCAACGGTCAGAAGACACTTGGCGAGAATATCGGCGACAACGGTGGTATTCAGGTGGCCTACCGTGCCTTTGAGGACCGTATGAAGCAGGAGCCGCTGGAGGCAAAAGAAGGCTTTACGCCTGCTCAGCGCTTCTATCTGGCATATGCTCGCATCTGGGCCAGCAACGTGACGCCTGAGTTCCTTGCCTACATCGTCAACAGCGACGTTCATTCACCGAATATCTTCCGTGTGAATGCCGCCCTGCCGATGATCGACAGCTGGTATGACGCCTTCAACATCCAGCCTACGGACAAGATGTTCATCCCCAAGGAGAAGAGAGCATTGATCTGGTAAGAGCCTCGAATGCAATCACCGCCCGGCAATAAGCATTTAGGAATGGGAGCGCACAATGACATCATCCTGTTGGGGGGCCTCGGTATAGATGCCTGGATAACCATCGCCACAGTGATGGCTGTCATTGTCGTGATGTTGTTGACGAAGGTGCGTACCGATGCCCTCATGCTCATCGCTGTCGGCGTGCTGTTCATTACTGGCGTGCTCGATGCCAAGGAGACGTGCTCGGGCTTCAGTGCGGGTACTGTCGTCGTTACGGGTGTCCTGGCCGTCGTGATGGCCGGACTGCGCTATACGGGTGTATTACAATGGATGTTGAAGCATGTCTTCGGACTGCCTCACAGCTATCCGTCAGCGCTCCTGCGCATGATGGTGCCGATTTCCATGTTGAGCGCCTTCATCAGCAACACGATGCTGACCGTGCTCTTCAGCAACGTATTGAAACGGTGGGCGAGGAAACTGAACACGACCCCGTCGAAGCTGTACCTGCCGATGGTGTATGCGGTACAGATGGGTGGTGTCTGTACGCTGATCGGTACGTCGAC
Organism: Prevotella sp.; assembly: GCA_016286575.1. GTDB lineage: Bacteria > Bacteroidota > Bacteroidia > Bacteroidales > Bacteroidaceae > Prevotella. The sequence goes on along the minus strand of JAEETB010000036.1, from coordinate 109 downwards.
GAACATCGTCGTGGCCGATCTTTACCAGAATGCCACCGGCAGGACGATGAACATGTTCTCCATCTTCGTGCCCGGCGTGTTGTGCCTGATTGTCGGCATCGCCTTCATC
>JAEETB010000311.1 GCA_016286575.1 Prevotella sp. | reverse complement strand
GAAGCCATTGGCTATCGCAGTCTGGACAGAGGCGACTGGGCAGAACGTGGCATATAACAATCCTACAATTTATGAAACAGTTAATCATCCTACTCCTGACTCTTGTTGTAACACCAACCATGATGGCCCAGTCATCATTAGACATTGTCATATTCGGCGACTCAAATACCTGGTATGGCGGTGACAACTGTGACAAGCCCCGAGGATGGAACAAATGGTTCAAGGATGCCTTCCATCCTGCCACCATCAGAAGCTACGCCCGCAGTGGTGCCACTTGGACTAACACGACCGTCACAAAGCGGAACACGCAGGAGAATACGGCCCGACTGGGGAATGACAATGTCATCTATAACCAGATAGAGCGACTGAAAGAGGCTATCGACAGCGGTTTGCAGCGTCAGCCCCAGCTGATTCTGATCATGGCAGGCACCAACGATGCCTGGTTCCAGAAGGACAGACCCAAGGTCTTCGACATCACAGCAGAGGAGGCCTTCGCCATTGACAATCTTAAATGTCGCCCTGTGTCTCAGGTCATCTCACTGGCAGAGTCTGTTCGCTATGATTGTGAACTGTTGCAAACAGTGTGTCCTCAGGCACGCATCATCCTGCTCACCCCAATGCAGTCGACTGCAGCAGGTATAGCCAATATCGCGAAGGCTGGTGACGTGATAGAAGACTGCGGCAGACTGCTTCATCTCAGCGTGATCCGTCTGGACCAGGAGGCTGTCGACACTAAAGACGGCACCCACACCACAGAACTTGGGGCAAAACATATCGGCACCTATATCGCCCAGGAGGTTGCCACGTTATTAAAACAATAAAGTAAGGATATGGTTTTTTCAGACTTGTTCTTCCTGTTCGTCTTCCTCCCTGCATTTGCCTTATGCTATCTGGCAGCTGCATGGATCGACAGACAAATACCCATGGAGGAAACAGGAGAGCACAGTCATCTGTTCCAAAACTCGGCACTCGTCGTCTTCTCCCTGATCTTCTATGCCTGGGGCGAACCTGTCTATGTTTTCCTCATGCTGTTCTGCGTGCTAGTAAACTATCTGGCAGGACTCGGAATCAACAGCCAGACAGGGAGTGCGCGCAGTTGGGCTTTAGCGCTTGGTCTGATTGGCAATATCCTGATACTGAGTACTTTCAAATACTTAAGTTTCTTTACCCAGCAGTTGAATGCCCTCGGCATCGAGGTGGCTGATCCCAAGATCTCTTTGCCTATCGGCATCAGTTTCTATACGTTCCAATCGATCTCTTACCTCATTGATGTCTATCGTCGTGAAGCCCCTGTACAACGGCATTTCGGTAATCTGCTGCTCTACATCTCGATGTTCCCACAACTGATAGCAGGTCCTATCGTGCGCTATAACACCGTTGCCCATGAGATTCACAACCGCCACGTAACCTCGAGCGATGTGGCTGAGGGCATGTATCGTTTTATGATCGGTCTTGGCAAGAAGGTGATTCTGGCGAATCAGTTATCAGAGATCTCAGACCAGTTTCTCGCTAATAGCCTGCAAGACCTGACAACCACAGGCTCGTGGGTAGGTATCGTGGCCTTCACCTTACAGATTTATTTCGACTTCTCAGGATACAGCGATATGGCGATAGGTCTCGGACGCTGTCTGGGTTTCCATTTCAACGAGAACTTCCGCCATCCGTATTGCTGCAACTCCATCACAGATTTCTGGAGAAGATGGCATATCTCACTTGGAAGTTTCTTCCGCGACTATGTCTATATCCCCATGGGTGGTAACCGCAGCCATCAGGCCTTGAACATCCTCGTAGTCTGGTTTCTCACAGGTATGTGGCATGGTGCCAGCTGGAACTTCATCATCTGGGGCGTTTACTTCGGTCTTATCGTCACGATTGAGAAATATACACTCTTACGTGTCCAGCGATATATCCCCTCTCCCCTGCTCCACCTCTACAGTTTAGTATTGGTCGTGATTGGCTGGGGAATCTTCTATTTCGACGACAGCAGCCGGATGATACATTTCTTCCAGATCTGTTTCGGACAAGTAGGCAGTTTCCACGACTTTGTGACCATCAGCAGCCTGATGGACAACTGCTGGCTATGGGTCATCTCTCTGTTGTTCTGTATGCCGCTGCGCCAATGGACGGGAAATCTGCTGCAGTACATCACCCATGAGGGTAGTCTGGTGCATGGTTCCCTGTTGTTCATTTCCCGTCTGACTATCTCTGCCTTTCTGTTGGTTCTCAGTGTGGCCCTGTTGGTAGGCGCCACCAACAATGCGTTTATTTACACCAGATTCTAACGACCCGAATATGAAACGACTCCTCCTGATACTCCTCTTGCTGGCAACTACGATCACTCTCATGACAGCCCAGAACGTGCGTCGTACCCGTCGTGGCATCATCCTCGTCGATACGGGAATGGTCATCAGAGCCATTGAACCCTATCGTGGCAATCCTGATAACGGAGTCGGCTATGCTGGCATCGTCAATAAATACAAGCAGAAATTCCCTCATGTGAACGTTTATTGCATGGTGATTCCCAATGCCGTTGCCTACTATTGTCCAGACTCTGTACAGAGTTGGACAAGTGCAGAGCGCCCTGCCATCATGGATATCTTGTCGAAACTCTCTGCAGACGTCCAGGCTGTTGATATCTATGATACCTTACAGGCACATGCCACAGAACCCATCTATTCACGTACAGACCATCACTGGGCTCCTTTGGGAGCATACTATGCAGCCAGTCACTTTGCTCAGGTTGCAGGTTTGGAATTCAAGGAGCTGACAGCCTACGAGCCACGTATCATCCACAACTTCGTGGGCAGCATGTATACCTTCTCACGCGATAAGGCCGTCAAGAATGCCCCAGAAGACTTTGTCTACTATGTGCCACGAGACTCAGATTTCACGGCTACACACGTCACTTATAAGAGACAATCCAAGAAAGTCGGGCGCAAAAGATGGAGACGCTTCCTAACGGCCAGTGAACCTGAGACTTTCAGTTTCTTCCGTCCCTATGAGGATGGCGATGGCAATGCCTATTGCACCTTCATGGGCGGTGATACCAATACCACCAGTGTCACAACGGCCATCCGCAATAATCGCCGTCTGCTGATACTCAAGGACAGTTATGGAAATGCGCTTCCCTCCTACCTCTTCTCGTCGTTTGAGGAAATCCATGTCGTGGATTGTCGCTATTTCCTGCAGAACATGGTTGACTTTGTCAACAACCATGCAATTACGGATATCCTCTTCGCCAACAATCTGATCCATGCCTCGATGGAAAAGACCTGTCAGGCCTACGAACGTTATCTCACCCAGAAACCCACAATGCAACATGAGATTCAGTAAAGCCTATATCCTCCTCTTTGGTGTGTTGTTTGCTGCCTTTGCAATGGTCTTCAACACCTTCCCTCGGAGTTCCTATTCCGAGTTGGAGAAGCGCGAGCTGAAAAGATTCCCTCTCCTCACCCCAGAGAAACTGCTCGATGGATCGTTTACAAGTGAGGTTTCCTCATGGTTCAGTGACAGCGAACCCTTCCGCGACCATTTCATGGCCCTCAG
>JAEETB010000310.1 GCA_016286575.1 Prevotella sp. | reverse complement strand
TCAACGATTATCCTAAGTTCTTTAAGATGGATGGCTTATGTAAACTTGGCTTTATCGCTTCTGAGTTGATGATCAGCCATCTTGGAGAAGACAGATCCCAGCCTCGTGAGGACCGTGCAGTCATACTGTTCAACCGTAGCGGCTCTTTGGATGCTGACAGACATTACCAGTCTACTATCAGTGATGCTGATAATTATTTCCCCAGCCCATCCGTATTTGTCTACACGCTTCCTAATATCATCACAGGCGAAATCTCTATCCGGAACAAGTATCTTGGAGAGACCTCATTCTATGTGTTGGATCACTATGACGAAGCGATGATCCAGAAGATCATCCATGTCAGTTTCATGGATGAAGATACAAAGAGCATGTTGACAGGATGGGTAGACTATTATGACAACAGTCATTTTGAAGCAAGAATAAAAATTATAACAAAATAAAGTAATGATGGAAGATTTAGTATTAGAATTAAAAAATGAAATCATCGAGTCTTTGAACTTAGAGGATGTAAAGCCTGAGGATATCGATGCAGATGCTCCCTTGTTTGGCAGTGGTCTTGGACTGGATTCTATAGATGCTCTCGAACTCATTGTATTGATGGAGAAGAAATATGGCATCAAGTTGAAGGATCCTCAGAAAGGTAAGGAAGTGTTCAAATCTGTGAATGTGATGGCTGATTTCATCACCAAGAACAGAACCAAGTAAGCCACCTTCATTTTGGATCCCATATACATAACAGGTGCAGGTGTTGTATCTGCCATAGGTGTAGGTAAGGAAGAGACTCTGACCTCACTCAGGGAAGGGCTGACAGGTATTTCCAAGATGAAATACTTGCACTCTATTCACGAAGAATTGCCAGTGGGCGAGGTTAAGCTCAGCAACGAGGAGATGTTGGAGCTATTAGGTGTTGCTTACGAGCCTCGGCTCTCCAGGACTGCATTAATCGGAAGGTTGGCTTTGCGCGAAGCATTAAGGGAAGCCTCATTAGAAGGAGATATCCTTAATGAGGTCCATTTCATCTCTGCTACGACGGTTGGTGGCATGGATCGCCGCGAATTATATCACGCAGACGAACCTCATTGCGATTCCATGTTCGCTTCGATAGCGACTCATCAATGTGCAACCAGTACAGAAATGACTGCCGAGCCATTTGGAGAATTTGCTTCCTTGTCAACATTATCTACAGCTTGTTCTTCTGCCACCAATGCCATTATTACTGGCGCCAATATGTTACGGTGCGGGTTAGCTGACATCGTGGTTGTTGGAGGATCTGAGTGCTTGTCTAAGTTCCATCTGAATGGTTTTAATGCACTGATGATATTAGATCATCATCAGTGCAGACCGTTCGATAAAGACAGGGCAGGTTTGAATTTAGGAGAGGGTGCTGCCTATCTGGTCATGGAGACATCTGCTTCTGTTAAGAAGAGGGGAGTGACGCCTTTGTGTGTATTAAGTGGATATGGCAATGCTTGTGATGCCTTCCATCAGACGGCATCTTCACCAGAAGGCGAAGGGGCATTCCTGGCTATGCAAGAAGCATTGAATGTTGCAGGCCTGAATCCAGATGATATTCAATATATTAATGCCCATGGTACGGGTACCGTCAATAATGATGAGAGTGAAAGCCAGGCCATCAAGCGATTGTTTGGTGACAAGATTCCCGCTGTATCATCAACGAAATCATTTACAGGCCATACAACAAGTGCTTCAGGCAGTATAGAGGCCGTTTTTTGCATCTTGGCCCTACAAAACCAGTTCTTACCCCCGAACATCAACTGGCAGACACCAATGGATAACGGCATAGTTCCTGTTACGGACACATGTCCACCATCAGAAATCAAGCATATCCTGAGCAATGCTTTTGGTTTTGGTGGTAATGATTCCTCTATTATCCTCTCAAAAACAGGAAGCTGATATGGAAAGCAGAAAGGTATATATACAAGCAGCAGAACAGATATCCATTCAGTCTCCACTCTCGGAACAATGGATGAACGAACCCATTCTCTATCATGAACCTTTGGTTAAGGCGGTGAACCCCTCTTTTCGTGATTATCTGGCTCCCAATGAGGCTCGTCGTATGGGAAACTTGATGAAACGTGCCTTGGTAACTTCCCTGAAAGTATTGAAAGATACGGGGATAGAGCATCCTGATGCCATCATAACAGGTACCAGCATTGGTAGTCTTGATTATACGGAAAGGTTACTGGATGACCTGATAGAGAATGGTGAGGAAACTGTCAGCCCCACCTATTTCATGCAGTCCACCCATAATACTGTCGGCTCTGCTCTTGGTATTTACACCAAGACACATGGTTACAATACGACCTATTCGCATGGAGGCATCAGCTTTGATTCCGCATTGCTCGATGCTTGGATGCAGATGTGTTTAGGTAAAATCAGAACGGCGTTGGTAGGTGGGTATGATGAGATGGTTGACTCCTATTTCGAACTGCTCTGTAAGGCAGGGTATGTAGGACGCGAAGGGATGGTTCCCTGTGGGGAAGTCTCTATGTCAATGATGCTGAATGCAGGAGCCCCCCATGATGCCTTATGTGAAATGGCTGGCATCCGTATCTGTTACCGGCCTTCTCTGGAAAAGCTCAGGAAGGAGATGGATGAGATACTGGCTCAGGCAGGTATGTCAATGGTTGATATCAGTGCCGTGATGACGGGTGTCAATGGTAACCCGAGTCATGACAGGCAGTATAGGGAGACTATCGTTCAATTGTTCCCCCATAAACCTCTTTTCCATTATAAGCACTTGTTTGGTGAGAATTACACGGTTTCTGCATTAGGAACTTATGCTGCTGCTCATCTATTGAAAAAACAAGAGATCCCTTCTTTGATATATGATGATGACAGTATGTCAGTGAATGGTGAGTTAAATAGCATTCTTTTGTTGAATATGACAGAAAGCGGTGATTGTTCACTGATATTACTGAAAAGGCTATGATATTAAAGCTTTTACCCATATCTTTGTTGCAGTGCATGCTTCTTTCCGGAGGACAGGTACTGATGAAATATGGCCTGATGAAAGCTGGTGACTTCTCATTTACCTGGCAGTATTTCTACCGATTGCTGGTTAATTGGCAGTTCATCAGCTGTGGTTTATGTTATGGAGCAGGTTCCATATTGTGGATGTATATTATCAAGCATTTTCCCTTTAGTATGGCCTATCCGATGGTCAGTCTTAGCTATGTGATGGGGATGTTTGCAGCCATTTTCTTCTTTCATGAACATGTGCCAATGGTAAGATGGATTGGGGTTTTCCTTATTTTAACGGGTTGTGTATTAATCGCAAAATAGTTCTATAAGATGATCAGACTACTATTTATTCTGTTGGCTATGATGACTTCATGGCCGTTATTGGGGCAAACAAAATTGACCGCAGAACAGCAAAAGCAAATCATAGAGAAAATCGACCAGACGGCATCTGCCATGACGGGGATGCAGTGCGACTTTGTTCAGACCAAGCGAATGAAGTTGCTCAGTAAAGAGATGCAGTCAAAGGGCGTCATGTATTTCAAGCGTCCCAACAAACTGCGCT
>JAEETB010000035.1 GCA_016286575.1 Prevotella sp. | reverse complement strand
AGCCTCACATCGACGCCAGAGCTTAAGAAAGACGACAAACCATCTCTAGGAAGTGTCGTCGGAGATCCCCTCAAAAAGGCGTTCACGGATATCGGGAAAGATGTGAAGGGTTTCAAGAAGGCTTATCAGGAATTGTTCTCCTGGAGCGATGGTAATAAGGGCCAAATCCTTATTGGAACAGGTGATAATACCTATGCTGTGAAGGGTAGAAATAATAATGCCACCATAGATCAATTTGAGACAAAATATTATCTTACAGTGACAGATGCAGCGAATAATAATCCAGCTAAGCAATTCATCAATAAGCTCAAGGAGAAATTAAATGCAATTTAAAAAGATATAAGATTATGGCATATATATTTGAAGAATGGAAGACGATGCTGGAGAAATTCCAGCAATGCGTAGATAAGGGCGTCGAGGAGATGCACCAGCAGAAGGCTGAGGTGCAGCAGATCAAGTCGGATATCTTTAACCGCCTGGATCAAGGTACATATTATCATGATGATCAGCGTATCGTGATCTCCGCCCCTGAGATTGTGATTGGCAACGTGGACAAGAGTGGTGCCCTGAAAGGTGGCTATGTGGGTTCTGTGGTCATCAAGGGTAGAGACGTGTCCTTAGAGGGCGTCGGAGAGACGGGCCGTATCGAGAGTCGTGCCCCCTTCATCCATCAGAAGGCCGTAAACCCGGGTATCGACGGGCGTGAGAACGTGGTTTGCGACTCGTCGGAGATTGTATCGCAGGCCTGCGACATCGTGCTCCACAGCAGTGATGCCAAGGACGAGTTCTCACAGTTGCCTGTCCACGCAGGTCGTGGCGGTATCAGCCTGCATGCCGACCAGCGATTCAATATCGAGGCAGCCGTCACAGCCGAGCGGCGCAAGAAGCAGATTGAGGATACCATCAAGAGTCTCGATACTCAGAGCAAGGATCTGAAGAAGAGTGTGGAGAACCAGAAGAAGGCGGTGGACAAAATCCTGCAGGACATGATCAAGCTGTGTGAGAAGGAGGATAAACTGAACGATGAGAAGGATCACAGCACCTTCACCAACCTCACTGACATCAGCGATGTTCATGAGCAGATGGAGGCCCTGATGCCGTCGATCTATCACTCTACCCAGACCTTTATCGACCTCGTGTCGGAGCTGGCAGAGGTGAACCGTCGCAAGAAGGCATTAGAGAAGGAGAAGGGTGCCATCAAGACGGGCGACGACTTCAAGAAGAAGAGCACGGGCGCCTCGATGTCGGTAGTGGCCGAGAATATCAGTGTGGCGACAGCCGACGGCGACGGCAACCTGCATACGAACCCCGGTGCCGGCATCAGCGTCAGGACCCCGCGCATGGGATTGAACATGCACGACGATGAGGGCGCCCTCGCCAAGGACGGCTACTTCGCCGTGAGTGCACAGGACATCACCCTCAATACGGTGAATCCGAAGGATAAGGGTAAGGAATGGCCTATGGAAGGTAAGGTGAAGATCCAGTCGAAGGATATCAACCTCGAGGCCATCGACTATAAGATGAACGACAAGTGCCAGCTCTGGGAGAAGGAACTCACCAAGGAGGGTAAGATCACCATGAGCGCCAAGACCGTCGAGGTATCGACTGCCAATCCGAAGGACATCGAGCGCGACGAGAAGGGCAAGCTCACCAAGGGTGAATATCAGGGTGAGGGCGATGTGATCATCCGCTCGAAGACCGTTACCGTCGAGAGCCTCGACTACGAGGTGAAGGACGGCAAGTTGTAGACCAAGGCGCTGACGAAGGACGGCAAGCTGAACATCCGCACGGAGAAGACGGCTGTCATCGCCGCCGATGCCGAGGGCAAGGCTACGGGCAGCATCAACCTCAACGCGAAGGCTGTCAGCGTGAAGTCGATGGATGTCGACAAGGAGAAGCTGACCGACGACAAGCTGGCCGCAGGCAGCACGATGACCCTCGTATCAGAAAAGATGTACGTGGGCGCGAAGTCGAAGGACATCAAGAGCAAGAAGATCCAGGCGATGTCAGAAGAGATTGGTGCCTTTGCCGACAAGACGCTGGAGATCCAGCAGGGCGACGGCAAGGCCGCAGTCCAGCTCGACGGTGGCAATGCCGCTGTGGGTGGTGGCAAGACTCAGGTCTATGGCGAAACCACCATCAACGGCAAGACCGAGGTGAAGGACGAGCTCAAGGCGCCGAAGGTGGTTGGCGACAGCGTCGAGGCCAAGAGTGCGTTCAAGTCGAAGAACATCAGCGACGGCATGGCCATGGGCGGCGGCGGTGGCGGCGGCAAGCTGAGCACGAAGCTGAAGACGGAAGACGCTCCGAAGGAGTAATGTGGAATGTTGAATGTGGAATGTTGAATAAATTAAGATATGAAAAGAGAAATCATCAAAGAGTTTGATATGCTGGGGGATGCGCTGAGCACGCTGAATGCCCAGTTTGCCTATCGCCTGATGAATCTGTGCGTGAAGGCAGAGCCCGTATCGCTGTTGTCGATAGAGGCCATGATAGAGGGTGAGTCGCAGAAGCTGGAGGACTGTACACAAATAGGTAAGGAAGACGACTACAGCTTCCAGATATTCCCTAACTACGAAGGCGATATCCCCGCGCTGGCCCAGGCCATCTTTATGGATCATCCTGAGTTCAAGCAGGAGATGAAGACGATGCGGGTGGACATCTCTACCGAAGAGGACAAGTCGGATATGCAGGATGTGCATTATATCCAGGTGACCATGCCCGAGGTGGATGACGACCGCTACGACGTGCTGAAGAACGGTGTAAAGGCGATCTACGAGGAGAACAAGGCTCAGATGGAGGCCGTCAGTGCCAAGTACGACGCGAAGCTGGCCACGCTCCTGGATGGTGAGACCGACGAAGACGTGAAGAAGGTGAAGAAGGCCCGCGAGAAGCAGACGGAAACCTGGTATGATCAGCGCGACAGGGTTTACCACGCCAAGCTCCAGGAGATTGAGGAAGGTCACATGAAGTGGCTTACCAAGCAGGGCGAGGAAAGACTGCAACGGCTTGAGAAAGCCGGTCATTAATCATCTGTTGACGATGGAACGATGACTGTAAGAAAGATTCTGAGCGTCGACGACGAGGAAGAGATTGAGTTCCTGATGAAGCAATACTTCAGAAGGAAGATCCGCAGTGGCGAGTATGAGTTCTTCTTTGCCAGTACTGGTGTGGAGGGACTCGCCGTGCTGCACGACCATCCCGACATCGACATCATCCTCTGCGACATCAATATGCCAGAGATGGACGGTCTGACGATGCTGGCCAAGGTGAATGAGATGCAGAACCCCGCTCTGCGCGTCATCATGGTGAGTGCCTACGGTGACCTGGAGAACATCCGCCTGGCGATGAACAGCGGCGCCTTCGACTTCGCCACGAAGCCCATCGATATGGATGACCTTGCACGCACCGTCGAGAAGGCCATCAAGCAGATCGACTTCGTCCATGCGTCGCAGAAGGAGCATCAGAAGCTGGAGGGGCTGGAGAAGGATCTGGCCGCCGCCAACCAGATTCAGCAGTTTATCCTGCCGCGTGTATTCCCACCGTTCCCTGAGGACAGCGACAAGTTCGACATCAGTGCATCGATGGAGGCAGCGAAGGATGTCGGCGGCGACTTCTACGACTTCTTCCGACTTGACGACGACCACATCGCCTTGGTGATTGCCGACGTCTGTGGCAAGGGTATTCCCGCTGCCCTGTATATGGCCGTCAGCCGTACCGTTATCCGCACAAAGGGCATACAGACTGACAGTCCGGCGGTGTGTATGGCAGAGTCGAACCGCATGTTGGCTTCCTACTCGTTTGACTACATGTTCGTCACCGTTTTCTATGCCGTCTACAATACCAAGACGGGACTCGTCACCTATTGCAACGCTGGTCATTTGCCGCCACATGTGTTGCGGGCTGATGGCTCGACCGAATCGCTGCCCCTGCCTGAGAACATGGTCTTAGGCTTGCGAGAAGGTGCGACGTACCAGGAGGGTACGCTGCAGTTGGAACATGGCGACACGCTGGTGATGTATACCGACGGTGTGACTGAGGCTATGAGGGGCTCGACGATGTTTGGCAGTAAGCGCCTCGACTTTGTCCTCGGCGGACTGATGGGTACCAGCAGTCAGCAGATGATCGAAGGCATCAAGATGGGTATCAGCGCCTTCGTCGGCGATACGGAACAGGGGGATGATATTACGATGCTGGTTCTGAAGAGAAAGTAATTGTGGAATGTTGAATGAGAAATGTTGAATGTGAGAGGTGAAAGGTTAATCATAGGATGTTTGGGAGGGGTGTTGCTGGCATGTGGTGCGTGGTTTATCCACACACGTGACGGCGACAAGGACCGCATCCATGAGTTGGAGGCACAGGTCACCGCACTCAAACAGCAGGGATTAAGCTCGGAACTGGACCGTAGTGTGAGCGAACAGATGGAGATCATCGCCCACGGACAGCAGGCACTCTCTGAGGAGCGCAGCCAGGAAGCCATCCGTCAGTCGGCTATCGCACAGGCCGCCACCATCCGTTCAGAGGCAGAACGCCAGAATGCGATGAAGGCTCAGGCAGCGGCAGAGACCTCGGCGGCTGAAGCGTTGGCGTCGTACCAGATGGCAGAGCGCCAGCGACGCGATGCTGAGCACGCCCGAATGGTGACCGACACGCTGAACTATATCTCATTAGGCCGTACGCTCGGCTCCCAGTCATACTCCATCTATCAGACAGGCAATACCGAGTTAGGCAATATGCTGGCCTACGCCTCCTACCTCTACACCCACGACTACGGCGGCGACCTCTATACGCCCACCGTGTTTCAGGCCCTGATGCAGTCTGCAGGCGGTCGCCTCAGTTGGAACAGGCACAATGGTAACATCACGCGACTGACGCTCTCACCTTATGATGGCCGTCTGTTGACGGTCAGTACCTTTGGCGAGCTATTCAGCCACCAGATGAAGGGAGAACAGATACAGACAACCTCGCTCATGAACGATAAGCAGTATTGGTTCTGCGATGTCTACGCTACCCCAAAGGGGAAGGTCTATGCCGTCAGCTATACAGGTCACCTGGTGATTGCCGACGGCCGACAGACGCGTGTGGTCCATCTGGAAACAGTCAGCAAGCCTTTCAGCCTGCAAAGCCTTAACGATGGCCGGTCGCTGCTGGTAACAGGCGAGAACAGCGTCGCCCTGATAGATATCGCTACTGATAGGCTGCTCGCTTCGCGCCGTCTCGACTTTCAAGTCATAAGTACAGGGCGTCGCGACAACAAGCCGCTGCTCTTCGACAATCGTGGCCATATGCACCTCGTGAACAGTCTGGAAAACATGACCAACGAGAAGGTTCCTGTGGCAGGTAAGGTCACCGCCTATGCCAGTAGCCCGAAAGAGCGTCTGGCGGCTTACGGTATGGCCGACGGCACCATCTGGCTGGTCGATGGGAAGGGCAAGGCCTACAAGCTGGTGGAACACCTCTCGCGCGTGACGAGACTGGCGTTTAACGGCCAGCGACTCTACTCATCCAGCTACGACGGCAAGCTGTTGTTCTGGCCCATCGAGGGTAACAGCTATTTCAAGGCCGTCACGCTGTATCAGTCAGATAACTGGTTGAGCGATTTCACCTTCAGCAGCGACAAGGACTATATCCTGGCGGGCGAGTATCATGGTGTCATCACCCAATGTCTCATCTCCCTGCCGATGATTGCCCAGCGCCTCCGCCAGAACGTCAAGCGCAACTTCACCCATGAGGAGTGGAACTATTACGTAGGGAAGGGGATTTCCTATAGGAAATTGAAAATTGAAGATTGAAAATTGAAAATAATGAGAACGATTGAAAATATATTTAAAAGAGGTGTGCTGCGGATAATGCTGTGCACTATCTTTTTCAATTTTCAATTTTCAATTTTCAATAGTTTTGCGCAGGGTCTTCCCTTGATCCGGAACTATACGGCGGCGGAGTATGGGGGGCACAACATCAACTTCGACATTGAGATAGGCGACGACGGTACGGTGTTTGTGGGTAACTTTGACGGTCTGCTCTACTACGACCGTGCCCAGTGGCGCATCATCCATACATCTGAACTCAGACGCGTCACGGTGGTCTATCGCGACAGTCAGAATAACATCTGGGTGGGTGGATTGGATTATATAGCCCGTCTGCAGAAGCGGACAAACGGCGAGCTCTACTTGCAACAGATAGGCCGTAAAGGCCAGTTCGATGGTGAGGTGATGGAGATCTTCGAAGAGGGCGCGTCGCTGCAGTTTGTGGCCAGCGATAATAATATCTACGAAGTCCGCGATACCACCATCACGTTGAAGCAGCGCACCCATGCCAAGTTCCGTTCAGGTGTGGAGTCCGATATCATATCCTTGGAGGCCCTGCGGGCGTCTGCCGAAGATGTCATCCTGAAAGACATCACCCAGACGGTGAATCTGGACGGCGGCCTTCAGGTGAAGGTGAAGAGAAATGGCGGTCTGATGGTGGCCGACAGCAAAGGCCATGACCTCTATGCCATCACAGAAGCCAACGGGCTCTGCTCTAACCAGGTGGCCTACGTGGCCTACGACGGTCACGGGGTGCTGTGGGGCGCTACGGCCAACGGCATCTTTTCCATTGAGCTGCCGTCAGTCTACAGCTACTTCCTGCCCAAGGACGGACTGACGGGCAAGGTGCAGGCCATCACCGCCTTCAATGGCAAGATCTACGTCGGTGATACCAACGGACTCTATGTGGTCGACTCCTGGCAGTATCGGCGTGTGGGCGAGATCAACAATATCTGCTGGGCCCTGGGACAGAGTCGCGACGGGCTCCTGGCAGCCACCTCCAGCGGCATCTACAGGATTGCAGCCGACGGCAAGGTCAGCAGACTGACCTCCTATGCCACCACCGCGATGCTGGTCGATGACGACAAAGTCTACGCCGCCGAGCCCGATGGTGTGGTTCTTTATTCAATGGTCCATGGTCAATGGTCCATGGTCAATGTTCAACGTGTTTCCGATCTCCCCCTGGTGACAGAGATTGGGAAGGACGAACAAGGCCATCTCTGGTTCAAGAATGTGCATGGCGAAACGAGAAGGATATCGTGGAATGTGGAACACCTTCCACATTTGCTGACGCCTCTCAGCGACATGAAGATCAGGACCCATTTCCAACATGGCGACCAGTTGTGGATTGGAGGCGACGAAAAACTCGTCGTCATCGATATGGGACAGAAAGACCTTGCCAAACTCACGGAAAGCCGACGTTTGCGCTTCTGCTCCATCGTGATGGGTAACGACAGCGTGCTGTGGGGCGGATATGGCGACATGCCCAGCCATTTACACCCATTAGACAGCGACGAAGGACAGTTGCACTTCTTCTATGCGCTCGACTATGCGCCCTTGACAGGCAAGACGCTCTATCGCTATCGTCTGAACAATAAGAGCCTGTTGGGCACTGAGGGTCATTGGAGTGCCTGGAGCGACAAGCAGGACGTTGAGTTCCTGAACCTGCCCTACGGCTCGTTTACCCTCTCCGTACAGGCACAACTGGCCAATGGTGAACTGTCAGAGGTCGCCTCCGTCGATTTCAGCATCGCCTATCCGCTGCTGATGCGCTGGTATATGCTGGTGCTCTACCTCATCATCATTGCCTGCATAATCTATCTTCTGTTCCGCTATCGTCTGAAGCGGTTGGAGAAGGACAAGATCAAGCTGGAACGCATCGTCGAGGAACGCACAGCCGATCTCCGCAACGCGCAGGACGAGCTCATCCGTCAGGAGAAGATGGCGACGGTGGGTAAACTGACCAAGGGACTCGTCGACCGCATCCTCAACCCCATGAACTATATCATCAACTACTCCAAGATGTCCAACGACCTGTTGGCAGACCTCAAGGAGAATATCGATCACAACAAGGAGCAGATTGACGAGGGCGACTATGAGGATACGCAGGACGTGCTCGGTATGCTCACGAGGAACCTGACCTCAGTCCATCAGTTCGGCCAGAACACCACCCGTATCCTCAAGGCAATGGAGGATGTGCTGAAGGATCGCACAGGCGGCTACGCTAATATCCATCTGTTGCCCGTGCTGCAACAGGTCGAGAAACAGCTGGCGAAACACTATGCCCAGGAGCAGGAAACGTATGGTATCCAGACGGTCTTCGACCTGCCAGAGGACACGATGCCCCTCTACGGTAATCCCGACATGCTGAGCAAGGCCATCAACAACCTGCTGGACAATGCCGTCTATGCCGTCGTGAAGAAGGCTCAGAAGCATCAAGACGACGGGTTCCCTGACCCCATGATCCACCTCACGGCCACCATTGCCGACGAAAGTTATATCCTGACTATCCACGATAACGGCATCGGTATCGAAGAGAATAACCTCAGCAAGATCTACGACCCCTTCTTCACCACCAAGCCCACAGGCGAGGCGGCGGGCGTAGGCCTGTACCTCAGTCGTGAGATTATCCAGAATCATGGCGGCGATATCAGCGTGTCCTCCGTTCAGGGCGAATACACGGAAGTGACGATTACTTTACCTATAGGTAAAAGTGAAAAGTGAAAGGTGAAAAGTGAAAGGAGTAAAATATAAAAGGTTATGAAATATAGTACGATGATCATACGTAGAATAGGCAGGATGTTGTTTCGAACGACATTCCTGATACTTTTCACTTTTCACTTTTCACCTTTCACCTCTTTCGCCCAGGATGATACCAAGCTGCGCGAGGTGTATGCTCAGGCAGAGAGTGCCTACAAGGTAGGCCGTATCGATCAGACGCGCGACGTGCTGTTGCCAAACCTCGGCACCTTCCAAGGCAATCTGCGTCAGAACGCACTCCATCTGCTCGCTCTCACTTACCTGGTCGAATACGATATCCCCCAGACCGAACAGTACGTGACCCAGTTGCTGGAGCAGAACCCCTATTACACACCCTCGTCGAGTGACCCTGCGACCTTCGTGGAGATTGTGAACCGTATCAAGGCGGGCATGAGCCCCACGATTACCACTGCCTCCAATCAGGCAGAGAGTCTGGCGGAGGTACCTGTGCCCACGACACTCATCACGGCTGAGATGATCCAGGCCAGTGGTGCCCGTAACCTGCAGGAGGTGCTGGCAGCCTTCGTGCCAGGCATGAACATCATCGACTGCAACGACGATATCAATATCGCCATGCGCGGCATTTACAGCAACACCCAGGAGAAAATCCTCATCATGCTCAACGGTCATCGTCTGAACAGCTACGCCACCAATACCGCCGCTCCCGACTTCAGTATCTCGCTCGAGAAGGTGAAGCAGATAGAGGTGCTGCGCGGACCGGCCTCGTCGCTCTATGGCGGTGTGGCACTGACGGGCGTGGTGAACATCATCACCAAACAGGGCGCCGATGTGGATGGTCTGCAGACCAAGGTGTCGGCAGGAAACTATGGTCAAGTGAAGGCCGATGCCGTTTTCGGCAAGCGCTATTTCGACGTCGATCTGCTGGTGTGGGGTAGTGCCTATGGCAACAGCGGTGAGGAGTACGACGGTGTCCGCATTGGGCGCATCGGCAATCATCCCACTTACGACTTCGGACTGCAGCTTGGCTGGAAAGGTCTCCAGTTCCTCTACGATGCGCACTTCTCACAGAAGGTGGCGCCTTATACGATGACAACGCTGGCCCAGAGATACGACCGCGAGCGTTACCGTTCGAACGATGGTATCAAACCGAGCTTCAGCGACTACACCCACCATGCCGATCTGAGCTACAGTCACCAGTTAGGGAAACTGAATCTCAGGTATGGTGTCACTTTCGATAAGTCCGATTTTACGCGTTATCAGGTCATTTGCGACAGTACGATGCCTTATTTGGGCAGTGCGCTCGCCCTTGAAGCAAAGATTGACTCCATGATCTCCGACCATGATGGCATATCGAATTGTTTGACCGGACAGGAGCAGAACTACGGTATCCAGCTGAAGGGCAACTATGCCTATAACATAGGCAGCGCCCATCATGGCAACCTCAGCTTCGGTGCGGAGTATAGCCACTTCCGTGCCGACGACATGCGCTTTCAGATAGGCTATGACTTCAATAAGACATACCGCGAAGATCCGGAACTGGATGAAGTGGGGCAGGGCAGCGAGAATAGTGCCAACGTCTATCTGCAGCTGAAGCACCAGTGGCGGTCGCTCATCCTGAATGCCGGACTACGCTACGACTACAAGTCGCGTTTTGACGACAGCAAGGCCAATGAGTTGTCACCTCGAATCGCACTGATCCTGCTGCGACCCAAGTGGAACCTGAAACTCAGCTACTCCAAGTCGTTTGTCGATGCGCCCTATCTCTACCGTAAGCTCAACGTCATGTGGGCGATGATGATGAATAATTTCGTGGATTATAACATACTCTCGCCCGAGCGTGTCCACTCCTTCCAGCTCACTTTCGGCGGCAATAACTGGGTGAAGGGACTGAACTTCGAGGTCAACGGCTTCTATAACCGTGCCAGCGATCTCCTCATGACCCATCTCATGACTTACGAGAATGCCAGTAAGAACCAGACCTGCGGCGTGGAGCTGATGGCCTCCTATAGGCAGCCGCGGTTTACAGCCGACTTTAACCTCACCTGGACGAACACCTTCGAGTATGAACTCATGAGCATAGCCCTGGGCGAGGTGGTTGCCGAAGCCAATGACACCCAGATTGATGCCAATAACAATACCCCCGCCATCATGTCGAACCTGGTGCTGGGATGGCAGGTCGCGCCCCGTCTGAAGCTCCATACACACCTGCTTTTCGAAGGGAAGCAGACCAGCTACAACACTGACCTCAAAACGGTCACTTCAATATTTGAGCAAATAGGTAAAGCCTGGGAATGCGTAGCGAAGGGTGATGAGGAAGGAGCGAAAGCCGCATCGGAAGCTGCTATGGCTCTTGCCCCTTACGTGGTGTCGCGTCAGAAGATGCCCGCCCGAGCCATCGTCAACGTTGGTGGCGAATATACGCTGGGTCCTGTCACCTTCGGCCTGAACATTTACAACCTCCTGGGTACCCGTTACAACCGCAGCGGCATGAACACCAACCTCATCCCCCAACAAGGCCGCTGGTTCCTCGCCAGCATCGGCGTGAAGATTTAAAAAACGACACAGAAGTGCCTGACCCCTTTGTGTCGTTGGGAGATATTGATGTAAATCATCAATTTAGTTCAAAAAAATTTGGTGGTTTTGATTCTTTTGTTTAATTTTGCCCCTCAAAGTGACCAATGAGATTGAACTTAAAACGTAACCATTGTGAAGAAATTGTCTGTATGGAGCCGGCTGAGTAAGATGGTCAGGGAGAATATCCCTCTGACCCTTATCATTGTGGCGGCGCTCTTGCTGGAGGTGACATCGGGCGTGATGTACTACTCGGCTCAGCGTATCATCCACAGGACGGTGGAGAAGCTGATAGACCGCGAGATGAATGCGCTCTTCCTCTGTATACGCAACAAACTGGCCAGGGTGGAGGTGACGATGGACAACATGGCGTGGGTGGTTGCAGACGGCCTCGATGAGCCGGAATGGATGTTCTCGATTACCAAGGAACTGGTGGAGAACAACCCGTCGATCCTGGGCAGCACGGTGTCGTTCGTTCCGAACTATTATCCGCAGAAGGGTCGCTGGTTCGAGCCCTACGCTGTCAGACGGCCTGACGGAACCATTGAGACCATGCAGTTAGGTTCGGCAGATCATGACTATACGCAGATGGCCTTCTTCACCGACCCGATAGCGAAGAACGGCGGCAGCTGGTGCGAGCCTTATTATGATGCAGACGGTGCCAAGAATACGGTAACGACCTACGGTGTGCCTGTGCATAATAATAAAGGCGAGATCGTGGCTGTCGTTGATGCGGACATCGCCCTTGACTGGCTCGAGGAGGTGATGGAGGAGGGGAAACTCTATAAGAAAACCCAACGATACATCGTGACGGGCAAGGGAAACCTGCTGGGAGGCCAGGATGATGAATTGTTCCAGATGGCACTTCCTGTGCTGAATGCGGATAGTGATAAGGTGGGCTATGAGGTCGTTGAAGACCAACATGGCCAGGAGCACCACCTGTTCTTCCATCCTGTTGGCGGCAATACGGACTGGATCCTGATCTGCATCCTGAATGATGAGGAGGTGTTCAGCAAGTTGCAGCGGGTTCGCGCCAACCTCCTGTTGCTGGTGTTCTCGGGTCTGGTACTGATCGGATTTATCGTATGGCGTACGTCACGTAACATCAAGCGTCTGCGTAAGGTGAACGCTGAAAAGGAGCGCATCGGCGGTGAGCTGCGCGTGGCCAGTGAGATACAGCAGAGCATGCTGCCTCATAGTCATACACAGCATGACGATGTGGAGATCTTCGGGTCACTGGTACCTGCCCGTGAGGTGGGTGGCGACTTGTATGACTATTACTTCCGCGACGAGAAGCTGTTCTTCTGTATCGGTGATGTCAGTGGCAAGGGTGCACCATCGGCGATGGTGATGGGCGTAATCCACTCTTTGTTCCGTGCGTTCTCGTCTCATGAAACCAATCCTGCCCGTATCATGCAGGCCATCAATGAGTCTGCGTGTCAGGGTAACGACTCGAACATCTTCGTCACCATGTTCATCGGTGTGCTCGACCTGCCGACGGGTCGTCTGCGCTACTGCTGTGGCGGACACGACGCGCCGATTGTCATCGCCCATGGTGAGTGGAAGATGATCAGTGCCATTCCTCACTTGCCTGTCGGGGTGTTCGAAGGCGTCAAGTATGGTATTCAGGAGATGCAGCTGGAGCCAGAGAGTACGATGTTCCTCTATACCGATGGACTGACAGAAGCAAAGAACATCGAGCGCAAGATGTTTGGTATCAAGCGCGTGGAAGAGGCGTTGGCGGCGAATACCCAACTGAAGCCGCAGCAGTTACTGGAGGCCGTCAGCGAGAAGGTACACGAATATGTCGGCGAAGCTGAGCAGAGTGACGACCTCACCCTGCTGGCCTTCCGCTATACACCGAAGCTCTTCGAGAGTAAACTGTCAGAGACGCTCGTGATCAAGAACGAGGTACAGGAGGTGTCGAAGTTCAGCGCAACCATGAAGTCGGTGATGGAGAAGCTGGGGGTTGAGATAAGCCTTGCCCGTAAGCTCCGCCTGGCTGTCGAGGAGGCTGTGGTGAATGTGATAGACTATGCCTATCCTCCAGGCATTGAGGGTGACATCGAGATACGTTTCTTGTCGGATGGGGAGACGCTGAAGACGGTTATCATCGACTCGGGCGTGGCCTTCGACCCGACGGCGAAGGAGAAGGCCGACACGTCGCTCTCGGCGGAGGACCGTCAGATAGGTGGACTGGGTATCCTGCTGGTTCGTGAGTTGATGGACTCGATCAACTATGAGCGTTTCAACGGGCAGAACATCCTGACGCTGATTAAGAAGATTGAAGGCTGCGATTAAGCGAGAGCAATGATAAACTTGTTTAAGCATTGCCGAGCGTGAGCAGACTCGACCGAAGGTCAAGATTAAACATTAAATATAAACATTATGAATACTAAAATTGAAGAAATCGATGGCAAGTATGTTGCCACATTGGAAGGAGAAATGGATACCGCAGCTGCGACGGAGGCTGAGGAAGTGCTGAAACCACTCTACACCTCAAACGGTAAGGATGTCATCATCGAGTGCTCGGGACTGGAGTACATCGCTTCAAGCGGTCTTCGTATCCTGCTAAGCATCCTGAAGGGCGCCAAGGCTGCAGGCAGTAAGGTGATCATGCGTGGCATGAGCGACGACATCGAGAATGTGTTCAAACTGACCGGTTTTATTAGTCTTTTCGAGATCGAGAAATGAAAACATCCGCACCATTATCAAAAGTACAATACGGTCTCTATGTAGAGTGTGTCGCTCATCAGGGAGAGGCGTGCTATAATCTTCCTTATCTCTATGTGCTCGACGGCTCACTGGAAGAGGATAAGTTGAAGACAGCGATTGAGACCGCTGTAGCAGCTCATCCGACGCTGTTTACCCGTATAGAACTGAACGAGCAGGGTGACCCCTTGCAGACCATTGACGATACGGAGACGTTTGCATTGAACGTTGAAAATGGAACATTGAAAATTGAAAATGGGGGCACGTTCAACGGGGAGCCGCTCATCGTGCCGTTCGACATCTACAAGGATCGGTTGTTCCATATCCGTCTGCTGAAGGATGCTGAGCATTTCTACTTCTTCCTCGACATCCACCATATCATCGGCGACGGCACCACCCTGAAGGTGATGCTCAGCGACATAGACAAGGTCTACGCTGGCGGTACACTGGAGCCGGAGGCCATGACGATGGCAGAGGTGGCAACGGCTGAGGCTGAGCTGCGCAAGACGTCGGCCTTTGACGAAGGCAAGCAGTGGTACGCACAGAACTTCGACTGTGGTGACTGTTTTACGCAATTGATGCCCGACTTGGAGATACCTGAGCACTCAGAGGCCAGTATGGTGCGTACACTCGACGTGGAGATGGCCGAAGTGGACGCTTTCTGTAAGGAGAAAGGCATCTTCAAGAGTAATTACTTTACGACGGTTTACAGCTTCCTGTTGGCTAAATATAATAATGAACAGGAGTCGCTGTTTACCACGATTTACAACGGACGTACCGACAAACGTTTCCTCCACTCGGTGGGTATGACGGTGAAGACGCTGCCCGTCTATGCCAAGTTCGATAACGAGACGAAAGTGCTCGACTATCTGAAAGCCGGTCAGGACCAGATGGGCGGTGTGCGCCAGCATGAGGCCTACGCCTTCAGCGATGCCGTGAACGATCTGGGCATCCAGAGCAACTCGATGTTTGCCTGGCACGGTATGATGTTTGCCGACGAGCAGTTATGCGGCAAGCCGATGAAGACCATCCGTCTCTGCAACAGCACCCTGGAAGCTTCGCTCTATCTGAAAGCCTTTATCCTGAATGGCAAGTATCAGGTGAAAGCAGAATATAATAGCAACGAATATTCTGATAAGATTATCCGTCAGTATCTGGAGAGCTACGAGGCCGTAGTCAAGGGATTCCTCACCCAGGAGTATCTTCGCGATGTCAATATTACGACCGCCTCTCAGATAGAAGTGCTCGACCGCTTCAATCAGACGGATGTGGACTATGATGACACGCAGACCATCGTCTCGCTGTTCCGTCGTCAGGCCAAGGCGACACCCGAAAACATCGCTGTGGTCTATAAGGACCGGAAATTCACCTACGCCGAGGTGGATGCCATCAGCGACCGTATAGCTGGCTTCGTAGCTGCCAAGGGGCTGGGCGCAGAGGATGTGGTATCCGTCTTGATTCCCCGTTGCGAGTGGATGGCTATTGCCTCGCTCGGTGTGCTGAAGGCAGGCTGTGCCTATCAGCCGCTGGATCCTACCTATCCCAAAGAGCGCCTGAACTTCATGATGCAGGATGCCAGTGCGAAGCTGCTGATTGCCGATGAGGAGCTGCGGAGCATCGTGGATGAATACCAGGGGGATGTCTTATTGACTAAGGATTTGTTGGCCTTGCCAGCTGCCGCAGGGCAGCCGGCAGAGCCCAACCCATCCAGTCTGTTTATCCTGCTCTATACCTCAGGTTCGACGGGTGTGCCCAAGGGGTGTCAGCTGATGCACAGCAATCTTGTCTGCTTCTGTCATTGGTACCAGCGTTTCTATGACCTGAAGCCAGGCAACAAGGTGGCTGCCTATGCCAGCTACGGTTTCGATGCCTGTATGATGGATATGTACCCCGCACTGACCTGTGGCGCTACGCTTTACCTCGTTCCAGAGGAGTTGCGTCTCGATCTCGTGGCCCTGAACGAATACTTCGAGAGTGAGCAAATCACCAACTCGTTTATGACGACACAGGTGGCTTATCAGTTTGCCACCAATATCGAGAACCACTCACTGCACTATCTTTCTACGGGTGGTGAGAAGTTGGCAGGACTCACCCCGCCGAAGGGCTTCAACCTCGTCAACGTCTACGGTCCTACAGAGACCACGGTGCTCGTGACGTTCTATCCGGTAGAGCATAAGCAACAGGATATACCCATCGGTAGTGCCATTGACAATGTGCACCTCTATGTCGTTGACCCGCAAGGTCACCGTCTGCCCGTGGGTGCCGCCGGCGAACTGTGGATCAGTGGTCCGCAGGTGAGCCGAGGCTATCTGAACCGTCCTGAGAAGACGGCAGAGGTGTATATCGCCAACCCGTTTACTGACGACAAGAAATATGCCCGCGTCTATCGCTCTGGCGACATCGTGCGCTACCTGCCTGGCGGAAATATCCAGTTCGTAGGACGAAAGGACGGTCAGGTGAAGATTCGCGGATTCCGCATCGAGCTGAAGGAGGTGGAGGCTGTGATCCGTGAGTTCCCAGGCATCAAGGATGCCACCGTACAGGCCTTCGATGAGGAAGGGGGTAGTGGAGGTAAGTTCATTGCCGCCTATATCGTGAGCGATCAGCAGATCGACATCGAGGCTCTCAACAACTTCATCATGGATGAGAAGCCGCCTTACATGGTGCCTGCTGTGACGATGCAGATTGAAGCCATCCCACTGAACCAGAACCAGAAGGTGAATAAGAAGGCGCTGCCGAAGCCTGTAAAAGAGGTTAGAGGTGAGGGGTTAGAGGTTAGTAACGTGCCCATGAACGTGCTCGAAGAGGAGTTGCATGAGATGATCGCAGGCATTGTGAACAATCAGGAATTCGGTATCACCACCATTCTCGGTTATGCCGGACTGACCTCCATCTCGGCCATCAAACTCGCTGTCCAGATGAACAAGCGCTTTGGTGTCGTCCTCGACTCGAAGACACTCGTAAAGGCCGGTACCCTGCAGAGCATTGAGAATGAAATACTGAAGCATCTGATGTCGGGGAATGAGGATAGCTCTGAAGCAGACACATCTCCTTCCACATTCAACCTTCCACATTCCACAAAAACGCCGCTCTCCTATGCCCAGACGGGTGTTTATTTCGAGTGTCTGAAGAATCCGACCTCGACGATTTACAATATTCCTTATCTGCTCAGCTATCCTTCTGGCATCGAGGCTGGCAAGCTGGCAGAAACAGTAAAGCAAGTGGTTGAGGCTCATCCAGAACTGAGCATTCACTTTACCACAGAGGGCGACGCAATCGTTCAGACCTTAGCCGACAGTATGCCTGTAGAGGTGCCCATCACGGAGATGAGCGATGAGGCGCTGGCGGCCTATAAGAATGAGTTCGTGCGACCTTTCAACCTGAATAAAGCACCGCTCTACCGCTTCGAAGTCGTGAAGACAGAAAGTGGGGTCCATCTGCTATTGGATGTTCATCACCTGGTGTTCGATGGTGGTTCTGCCGACTTGTTGATTCGTCAGATAGGCTCTGCACTCGAAGG
>JAEETB010000309.1 GCA_016286575.1 Prevotella sp. | reverse complement strand
CACTCGCTGTAAAGCCAGGGCTCGCAGCTGTGGATGTCGCCCACGTTGAGGAAGTCCTTGTAGGCGGGGTATTCCGAACCGCTGTATCCCGTGACCACAAGGACATGGTATTCAGGTGAGAGGGTGACGGTGATGGTGTCGTGGAGCGTGGCGGGCGTGGCGTCAGTGCGCCAGTTCACTGGGTTGATGCCCATACAAGAGGCGGCGATGACGGGCTGGATGTATTTCACGTCCTTCACCGTGTTATAGCAGATGGTCACGCCCGTGTCGGCCTCGCCCTGAGCGGCCTTGATGCGTTTGCAAGCCACAGTGTCAGCTGGTGTCACCTTGTAGCCCAAGACGTAGGCTGCGGCTAATTGTTTGTACGTCTCGTCGTCGATGTGCTTCAACAGTTCCACCACGGCCAGACCGCCCTGACTGAAGCCTGCGATGATAAGTGGGCGCGACTTGTCACGATGTTCTTGGAAATGATCGAAGGCTGTGCAGACATCAGCCATCGCCAGGCGGGTACGGTTATAGATAGTGTCCTCGTTCTGCGTCAGGAACGCCTCGATGGTGGTGTGACGGTAGAAAGGGGCGAAGAAGCGGTTACCTGGCGACATATAAGCCGACACCTTGAAGATCTCGAGCGTCCCCATGCGCTCACGGTGCACGGGGTTCCACACGTCGGCATAGTGGCACGTGCGCCCGTCATCTGTCTTCCAATCCTCTTCCCACGTCGATACCACGTAGAAGATGTCGGCACCCGTGTCGTCAGTATCGCCGTCGGCGGTCACCCACATCGTCGCATCGTCGTAGTCAGGTGCCTGCGGAATATACTCAACCGCTACAACCGATTGGATATTGTCGTTATTCGACTTACAAAATACATAACATATGACCCCGCAGAGGGTCAGGATGGCGGCGAGCATCCATAGATTCCTTTTCTTCATATATTATAGGGTTGTTTGGGTCTTGGGCCAGTTCACGAGGAAGAGCTTCTCAGTGGCGCGGGTGAAGGCGGTATAGAGCCAGTGGATATAATCGGGGGTCAGCATGTCGTCAGTCATATAACCCTGGTCGAGATAGACATGTGCCCACTGACCACCCTGGGCTTTATGACAAGTGACGGCATAGGCAAACTTGATCTGAAGGGCATTGTAGTAACGGTCGCCCTTCAGTTTCTTGATGCGGTCTGTCTTATTGGAGATATCGGCATAATCCTCCAGAACGGCATTGTAAAGTTGCTCCTGCTGGTCATGGGTCAGAGCGGGAGCCTCAGATGTAAGGGTATCAAGGATGACGATGGCAGTCAGTTCATAATCGTCGTAGTCGGGAAACTGCATCGTCACCTCAGCAAAACGGAAGCCATAAAGTTCATGGACATTCCTGACGCGCTGGACGACGGCAATGTCGCCATTGGCGAGGAAAGGGATTTCCTTGGAGCCCTCTGTCCAGAAATAGTTGTTCTTCACAATCATCAGCTGGTCGCCTCGGCATAGTTCATCTTCGCGATCGAGCACCATATTGCGGATGCCCTGATTATAGATATTCGCACGTTTGTTGCTGCGAGTGATAACCATCGTGTCATCAAGCCCTACCTTGCTATAGCTGTCAGCCAACGCCTCTATCAGTTCACCACCCGGCACCTCCTGAATATCAGCAAAGCCTTGAAAGCGGATACGTGGCAACTGTGTCATCTTCTCATGGGTGATCATCTGACGGATCATCGTGGCATTCCAGAGAATACCTGAGGCTTCGCTCTGACGCAGCACCTGATTCAGGTCGCACTCGTAGACCCTCATCCCATAGCAGTGCAACACATCAGCCATCAAAGCCGGACTCTCATCCTCGCCTACAGGGGGTAACTGGGCCTTATCGCCGACCAGCAACATACGACAATTCTGTCCACTATAGACAAACTGCATCAAGTCGTCGAGCAGGCAACCGCTTCCAAAAGCCGATTCGCCGTAACCCTGGTTGGCAATCATCGAGGCCTCATCTATTATAAATAAGGTGTCGCGATTCAGATTGTCGTTCAAATTAAAACTCGACAGATCGCCTGCTGACTTCTGCCGATAGATACGACGATGAATGGTATAGGCCGCATGACCCGCATTCAGCGAGAACACCTTGGCTGCACGGCCAGTGGGTGCCAACAGAATCATCTTCTGCTTCAAGACCGTCATCGCCTTGACGATGGCACCAGCCAAAGTAGTTTTTCCCGTACCTGCCGAACCACGAAGGATCATGACCACATGGTCGTCACGGTCCATCATGAACGCAGCGAACACGTCGAGGGCATGATCCTGCTCGGGTGTAGGCGTCAGACCTAACGTCTGGAGAATACGGTATTTGAGCTCGTCTTGAATCATTTCGGCTACAAATTTACGAATTATTTTGTAAATAGCAAAATTATTCGTACCTTTGTCGCCAGTTATGCAAATCAACGACAAACAGACAAATATCATTCTGGCTTTGGTTGCTGCCGGACTCTTGGCGATATGCGTCGCAAGTGTATGGAAGTGAAAAGTGAGAAGGTTTATATACGGATAGGGAGAAACTCGCTCTCCTTCACGGCATTCGATGTTGACAACACCGCTTGCCCACTGCGCTTTGAGCCCTACGTCGTGAAAGGCGGCATCTCCATGCCTGCCAATCTCCGCGAGGCCTTCAAGCGTGCTGACCTGATGGCATCTGACTCTCACATCCAGCAGGCTCAGGTGCTTGTCGATACCCCATCGATGTTAGTTCCCATTGAGCAGTTTGATGAGCCACTCATTGAGACATTGTTCAATCACAGCTTCCCTGCCAAGGACGAGGAGAGACGCATCGTACTCTACAATGTGCTGCCAACCCTCAACGCCGTCTGCATCTTTGCAGTCAATAAGGATTTGCACAAGGTGCTCAATGACCGTTATGAGCGTGTGCAGTTCATCCAGGCGATGACACCCGTCTGGCATCATCTCCACCAACGCAGCTTCACTGGTCGTCGTAACAAGCTCTATGGCTGTTTCCACGAGAAACAACTGGACATCTTCAGTTTTCAGCAGAACCGATTTAAGTTCGCCAACTCCTTTGAGGCAGCCCATTTCAGCGATGCGCTCTACTTCCTGCTTTACGTATGGAAGCAACTGCGACTCGATGCCCAGCACGACGAGATCCATCTTGTGGGTGACATCCCCGATCAGGATGCTCTGCTGCAGGAACTCAAACGCTATGTGCAGAAGGCCTACCTCATCAATCCCGCTGCCGACTTCCAAGAGTCACCTGCTACGGAGGTGCCCGGTTTGCCTTACGATCTCATGACACTCATCGTTAAAGGACGATAAGAGGATTTACGATTTACGATTTGAATGCGCATCATCACAGGGAAATATAAGGGACGGCATTTCGATATTCCGAGAAGCTTCAAGGCAAGACCTACCACGGATTTTGCCAAGGAGAACATCTTCAACGTGCTCAGCCACTATATCGACTTCGATGGTACGCGTGCGCTTGACCTCTTTTCAGGCACAGGCAGCATCACTCTCGAACTCTTATCGCGCGGCTGCAGTCAGGTCATCAGCGTAGAACTCGACCGCGATCATCACCG
>JAEETB010000308.1 GCA_016286575.1 Prevotella sp. | reverse complement strand
ATCTCTTTAGTGCAGGGTATGTCAAACAAAGAAATAGCCGACCACCTCTGTATCTCAGTGAATACAGTCATTACTCATCGTCGTAACATAGCCCGTAAGCTGCAGATACACAGTCCTGCAGGCCTTACGATCTATGCCATTGTCAACAATCTCGTTGACATATCTTCTGTCAAGCTGTAACTGGCCTTTCTTTTATTTATTTGGCGTGATAACCCGATAGTTACCACTGAGGTGCATAAAGGCGAAGAGGCGGAGCAAACCGTCGTAGTAGGCATCGAAGTAACCATCCTCGAAAGGCTCGTGTTTGGCATTCCAGAGGGCGTCTACGAACTCCTTACTCTTGTCATGGCTGCACATCATCGAGGCGGCAGCAGAGGTGGCCACGAGTCCGATACTGTGGCGCAGTTTGCGGAATCCGCCAGCCTGCAGGATCTCGTCGCCCTCAGGCAGTGAACCGTCTACACGATACTGATCGACGAAGGTATCCACACCTTGGCTGTATAGGAAATTCTGGATCTTCTCACCATACTCTCTCTGCCAGTCGCCATCAGCACAACTCCACTCGTAGTCGAGCGTGATGTTCATAGGTACACGCCAGGAGTCGTAACGGAAGTTGTTGGTACCAAATCGACGTGGAGTGCCATTCTGATTCTGAGGTATACCAGGGAAGCGGGGCATCTGCATCTCACTGCCGTCGTATTGGCACATGTCAGCATTCAAGCCCGTCTTCTCATGGATGGCCTTGTGCAGGAACTCACGGCTCTTCTTGGCGCATTCGTTCCAATAGTCTGAGCGTCCGTCATCAGCCCACTTGGCCCATACCTCATAGAAAGCAGGGATGTGGTAAGAGGGGTCTGTATAACGCTGTCCGAAGCCATCAGGAGTAAAGGTAATCAGCTGTGTCTCAGGATCTATCAGATACATTTTCTGAGGACCAGTCTGCTGAGGTCCGAAACCAGGGAAACCTCCTTGCTGAGGCTCTGGTGTGTATTCCTTGGGTTGGATGCAATTGAGGATATGCTGTGCCTCTGCTAAATAGTTGATGCCCGTATTGTTGCCCCAGCGGTTCGAGGCGAAGATCAGGGCTGTGATGAAATAGAGCTCTCCATCCGAGGCTGCTCCCTCAGCATTATGGGTGCCGTCTGTCTTACAACTCCAGGCGAAATAGCCCTTGCGGTTACCATCCTGATGCTGCATATACTTCTTGCTCCAGCGCCAAATTCGGTCGAAGATATCCTTCTCACCAAACTGAACGGCGATCATCATGCCATACGACATGCCCTCTGTACGGGCATCGTGGTTCTTGACATCAGAAACGTAGCCCAGAGTGTCGCCCACCTCAAAGTAAACCTTGTTTGGCCCACGGAACACATCATTGAACACTTCTTTCAGTTTCGCGTCAACATCGGCTTGTTGGTAACCCATCTCCACGAAGAGGTTACGATACTGGTTTGTTTCGAACGCGCCCTTCTTCCAAGGGGTAAGGGCCATTGTCTGGATGGTCAGCATCATCAGGGATGCCAGGAGCATAGTTTTTTTCATATCTGAATAGTTTGATTGGTCTTTATCCTGTTGTCAAAGAATGTTTTCAATCAGTTCCTTGTGGTGTCCAGGCACGATAATATGGTGATTGCCAATGGGATTCTTTAGGAAATACCCTGTCTGACTCTTGTCACAGAGTTTAATGACCTGTTGCGTACGACAGAGGTCGGGCTTCGACTGGTTGTTCACAAGATGTCCCTCAGCGACGAAATGGCGCGACAGATCGCCTGAAACCTTGAAGATGGTTACAGGGCCTTCTTTCATGAAGCCTCTGATGCCCACGCCGATACCTGATTCGAAGTGAGTGTCGTATTCGTATTTCTCCACCATGTCGAGTGGGATGGTACAGTGAGCGAATACCATTTCGCCTGTCTCAGGATTGATGCTCGAGGGATTGGCCTGGAAACCTGAGATGCCAAGCAGTGAACGGACAATCATCATCGACAGCATGGCTGGTACATCACCTTCACATCCTGCCACATAGCCCTCAGTGTTCAGTTTCGCCAGTGCCAGACAACCCGTATTCTTCACGGCTGTCAGCAGATCGAAGCAACGCAGGGTGAAACCATTGAGGCGATAGTCGACTATGATATCCTTCAGGGCCTCGTAGATACGTTGGGCTCCAGGCAGGGCCTGCTGAATCTCCACTCTTTCTGATGAAGCATCCATCACTCCTTCATCTTTCTTTTCGATGGCTTCAAGTAGTGCCTGCATGGGGATGTCGACAAGTTCTATCCCTAACTGCTCTTTGACCTGTGCTTTGTCAGCATGACTTGAAATAAGCCAGTCCGACGGTTCTCCGATAATACCGAGTCTTGTGCCGTGAAGTTGTTTGAGAGCAGTTTCTATGCGCTCCAACACGTTGATGCGTTGGGCGATATAGTCTGTGCTTCCGTGAATAATCTCACCTTTGATGCCGTGTTGTTGCAGATAGGAGAGGATCTCCATCGATGCAGCCAGCGAGTTGCTCTTGCCTGATGTCAGCAGGTAGAAAGGTCGGCTGCTTTTGGTCTGCAGTTCTGGGAGTATTCTTCTGAAGATGCCCTCAGTGCCTCCTGTGCGTACATATATCAGATTGAGCCCAAAGGTGCCGTAGTCGCTGTAATCACTCCCTTTCAGTATATATTCGATGCCGAGACTCTCAAGGAATTCCTTGGTCACGGCATTCACCGATCTTTCGTCGTGCAACTCCGATGTGAGCGTATAAATGGCTACATTCTTCATTTGTGTCATCTCATGGCAAGGGCTTTGTTCTCGGCAGCTTCCATCTTTTCGCGTTCACCAGGTCCCTTGTCGTTGAGGCCGCAGAGGTGCAGGATGCCGTGAATAATGACACGGTGGAGCTCTTCGTCATAGGGACGTCCGAATTTATCGGCATTGGTAAAGACGGTATCCACAGAGATGTACAGGTCGCCACTGATTGTCTTTCCCTGACAGTAGTCGAAGGTGATGATGTCAGTGTAATAATCGTGGCCTAGGAATTCGTTATTGACCTCAAGTATCTTGTCATCATTGACGAACATATAGCCGATTTCGCCAATCTTCTTGCCATAGGATTCAGCTACTCGACGAATCCAGTTGGACGTTTCTCGTTTCTTGATATTGGGGAACTTCACCCCCTCTGTCTCGTATGTAATCATCTATAAACTCTAAACTTTAAACTCAATACTCTAAACTGTAAACTCAAAACCCTCAACTCTTCTTTGGTAAGTAAGGGCTGACGTCGACACCGAAATGAGCCAGTTCACGCAAGGCACTCGATGAGATACTGGCCAACTCAGGCTCAGTATAGAGGAGAATGGTCTCGATGCCACCCAGACGGCGGTTGAAGTCTGCCTGCCACTGTTCATATTCGAAGTCGCTGGCATTACGCACGCCTTTCACGATAAACTGGGCACCTTCCGCCTTGGCGAAGTCCATGGCCAGTCCATCGTAGCGCTTCACCTCAATACGCGTCTCGTCAGCATAGAGGTCACGGATGGCTGCCATTCTTTCTTCAGCCGAAGGCATATCTGGCTTATGCACATTGTCG
>JAEETB010000034.1 GCA_016286575.1 Prevotella sp. | reverse complement strand
ATGGCGACTACTGGCTATTATACCAACAGGCTAAGCCCCATGTGGTAGCCCATGTGCAACTCCCCAAGACAGAGGCAGAGTTTGATAATATCCTGAGCTTCTGCCTGATTCAGAACCACTGGTGCGAATATATCGAGGGCGATCTCACCTTCCTCTGTGTCATTGCAGGCTACAACGCTGAAGAGCTGACGCCCAAATATCCGGACTTCATCAAGGAGCGAGTTTTAGCCCTCTGTGCTGTCACGAGATGGTGGTATGAGTACCGAAATGAGGTTCTTTCTAAGAAAGAATGAAGATTTTTATGGGAATACTTTTGAGTTTTCAAAAATATTTTGTACTTTTGCAAATGCATTGTTGCCGATGCCCGTGTCGTAGTGACGAGTAGGCACCATAAAAAGCAGCATTTGCAATAACTTATTGGCAAGGTTGATAGTATCAACTATCTGAGAAGACTTTCGTTACAAAGTCGTGGAAAACTTTAAATGAGATGAGTCTTTGAGGAAGCTTGGTACGCCGTAATAGGCGTACCCTTTCTCTGTATTTCATCTCAAAGCTCATTTCCACGGCAGCTGTAACAAGGAATACTTAAGAGAGTAGGGTACGTTCTTTTATTGCCTGTTACGGGAACTTAAAACAATGAGCATTAGTAAATTAAAAAAGTATACGTTTTCTGGACATGAGTCATTCCCCTGCAAGTCGTTATGGCTGAAGAAGGGATATGATTTTGTCGTTGCTGGAAATGATTTCAATAGTCCTGAGGCTGTGATAGGATTAGGAGTGGGTAAGAATATGGTCTCTTCTATCCGTTTCTGGCTAAAAGCCTTTGGCGTTACAGAGAATGACAAACCAACAGCGTTGGCAGATTATTTGTTTAACGACCAAAACGGCAAGGATAAGTATCTAGAAGATATTGCCACATTATGGCTACTCCACTTAAATCTTGTTTTAACAGAAGAAGCAACTCTATATAACATGTTCTTCTGTGGTGTTCAACGAGAGCGCAGCCATTTTGAAAAAGAGCAAGTCCTGACATATGTAAAGTTGAGAATGGTAGAAGCAGGAAAAATGACGCTTTTCAATCCGAACACAGTGAAGAAAGACGTTGCAGTCCTTCTGCAAAATTATGCATTGCCTCGCAAAGCACAATCCAATGAGGATTTTTCATCGCTGCTAATAGATCTTGATTTAATTCGCCAGAGTTCAGAGAGCAAGGGCTACTACTTTAATGTTGATGGCAAGCGCAAGGTGACAAAGGAGATTTTCCTTTATGGCCTACTGAAACTGAAGGAGCTGGAGGGTGACAATACCATTTCTTTTGATACCATTCAGGAGAGAGTGGGTCTGGTGTTCTGTATGCAGGATTTTGAGACCATCGAGATGCTGAAGCTGTTGGCCAGAGATTATAGCCAGTATTTCGCTTATAGTGACGTGGCTGGCATCAAACAGGTTCAGTTTACCAAAGACTTGGAAGTTAAACAGGTTTTAGACGATTATTATGGCAAAGACATTTAGTTTATCTGCAAACATAGAGAACGGCTTTGCCGAAGGGATGCAATACCTGGTAACGCCAAATGCCCAGAATGCTATTCACAACATTGTGAACGATTTCCGTACTGGCATACACTCTTTCACTATCATTGGATCATACGGCACAGGAAAGTCGAGCTTCCTTCTGGCTTTGGAGGCTGATTTGAAGAAAACTGGCAAGCAGAAATATTTGCTGGATTCCAAGAATCTGTCAAATGCCAAGTCGTTTGAGATTATGAATATCGTAGGCGACTACGCAGAGATGTCAACGCTACTAAGCAAGGCTCTTAATGTGGAGGGCAATACCACCAGCATCCTTGATAGCTTAAAGAATTATTATACCCAATGTCAGAAGAAAGGGAAATTCCTGCTGATAGTTGTTGATGAGTTTGGTAAAGTGTTGGAACATGCAGCAAAAAACAATCCAGAAAAGGAATTGTATTTCTTGCAGAAGTTATCTGAGCTGGTGAATGTTCCCACTCGCCAGATAATGCTGCTTACAACGCTTCATCAGAACTTTGGAGCATACGCCAAAGGGTTAACTGAGGAACAAGCGAATGAGTGGACAAAGGTAAAGGGACGTTTCAAGGAGATAACTTTTGTGGAACCAGTAGAACAGTTGCTCTATCTTGCTTCTACCCAACTAAAAGAAGAAGGAAAGTTAAGTGATGCAGGGAATATTAACCCCCTATATGAGTTGGCCAGAGAGACACGTTATGTCTCAAAGGACTTCCCATATGATACTGCTGCTCAGTTATATCCTTTGGATCTCTTTTCTGCCTACACCATCACTACAGCCATTCAGAGATATGGCCAGAATGAGCGTTCGCTCTTCACTTTCTTGGCATCAAAAGGCACCAATTCTATTTCTGAGTTCGAACCAGCAGAGCATCTAACATACAATTTGCAGAAGGTCTATGACTACGTGCTTTACAACTTCTATTCATATCTGAAAGATGCCAATGCCGACTCAATGAGTTGGAGTACTATTCAGGTCTCTATAGAACGTGTGGAAGGTCAGGACTGGAGAAGTGAAGAGGAAATGCTAAAAGCAGTGCAGTTGGTGAAAGCTATTGGTCTGCTGAACCTCTTTGGTACAGCCGGATTTAAGCTCACAGAAAGGAATCTGACAGATTATGCTCGTGAGGCCATGGCGATAGACAATGCCAAAGAAATCATTCAGAAACTGACTGCCAAGAAGATTATTCGCTACGCGGCTTATAAAGAACGTTTGATGCTTTTTGAGGGAACTGACGTTGACCTCGAAGCAGAGATACGTGAGGCAGGCATGATGGTTTCTCGCCCTGTCACCTTTGTTGATGAATTGAATGTGTTCTTCAATCATAGAATCTCTCCTGTCAAAGCCCACTTCTATCAGAAAGGTACGCCACGATTCTTTGACTACATGATCCGTGAAGAACCTCTGGATGTTGTGCCTACTGGCGATACAGATGGCTACATCGAATTGATATTCTCTACACACAAGAAAGCATTAGAAGAAATCAAGAAATTCAGCTCAGAGACTGACCATGCTCTTATATTTGCATACTTCACCAATACGGAGGACATTATTGACCACCTCTACAATATCAAGAAGTATATGTATTTGTTGGAGCGTGTACTTGACAAGAACGACAGAGTGGCTGTGACTGAAATCCAGAAACTGAAAGAATATGAAGAGACCCTGCTCAACAAAGCTATTAGCGACAACCTCTTCTCATACAAAAATAGAGTCGTTTGGATATTTGCAGGCAAGGAGCAGAAAGTGGAATCGCATCGTGACTTCAATCAGTTACTATCAAGAGTCTGCAATGAGGTTTACAGCAAAACTCCTGTGATGAACAATGAACTGTTCAACAAACATAAACTCAGTGGTACGATAACGGCTGCTCGTAAGAGTTATCTTACCTATTTGACAGAACACTATTCTGAGAATGGAATGGGATTCCCTGAAGATAAATTCCCACCAGAGAAGACCATCTATTCATCGTTATTGTTGAATACGGGCCTGCATCAGAATGGAGATTTCGCAGATGAACCTACCAACAAGGGCTTCATGCCTTTGTGGGATGCCTGTGAAGATTTTTTAAAGAGTTCAGAGAATAAGGCAAGGAAGATATCAGAGCTGATAAAAATACTATCTGCCCAGCCCTATAAAATTAAGCAAGGGTTCTTGGAGTTTTGGATTCCTACTTATCTCTTCATCAAGCGTCAGGACTTTGCACTATATGACGCATCGAAAGGTGCATTCATGCCTAACGTAAATATGGAGTTCTTCGATCTGCTCCAGAAGCATCCTGGCGATTTTGAAATAAAGAAGTTCGCTGTTGATGGTGTGAAATTAGGCTTTTTCAATCAGTATCGTCGTTTCATCAATTTGGGCGATGAGTTCACTATCACCAATGCCAGCTTTATTGAGACCATCAAACCATTCTTAAGTTTTTATGTACGGCTGGATGAATACACTAAGCATACTCGTAAGTTTGACCACGAATCAACAATGAGATTCCGTGATGTGCTGGCTAAGGCAAAAGACCCAGAGAAAGCTTTCTTCGAGGACTTGCCAGAGGCTCTTGGTTTTACTCAGGAGAAACTGAAGCAAGAAGAGTTTATCAATGAGTATGGTAAGATTATTCAGCGAGCAATCAGGGAACTGAGATCTTGTTACTCTCAGCTGATTGATCGCATCGAGGCACGTCTGGTAGAAGAGTTTGGCTTGCAGAGCTATGACTATACAGAATATATCGTTGAAGTGCGCGAGCGACTGGCTCATGTGAAAGACTATCTGCTTACAGGTAAACAACGGGAGTTCTATCACCATGTGATGACAGAATACGACAATCGAACTCAGTGGTATCAGTCAATCTGCTACACTATCCTTGAACAGCGTCTTGATGCATTAAGGGATGAACAGGAAGACAAGTTGGCTGATGATTTGGTTTATTTGTTCAGAGAATGCGAGAAGTACTCGGATATATCCCATAAGGTGGGTGATTCAGATAAGAACGAAGCATATTCATTCGATATGGTGACCAACAAAGGAACCAATATCAGGACTCAGACATACGTACTACCAGAGAAAGACAAGTCTAAAGCTGATGACCTTGAAAAGAAAATCAGCAAACTGCTCTCTGGTGACAATAATATCGACGTTTGCACTCTGCTGTCGATACTCAATAAGAAGATGAATAAATGACAAAGGTAAGACATATATTAGGCATTTCAGGCGGTAAGGACAGTGCTGCACTCGCCATCTATCTGAAGAAGACGTACCCATCATTAAAGATTGAGTACTACAATTCAGATACTGGTTGTGAACTGGCTGAGACAGAAACATTGATCAATCGTCTGGAAGCCTATTTGGGTAAGATAGAACGACTCAGAGCTGCTGAAGGTAGCCCAGAGCCAACACCATTTCATCACTTCCTGAAAGCGATGGGAGGATTCCTGCCTTCTCCACAGGCTCGTTGGTGTACCAAGAAGATGAAACTCGATAAGTTCGAGGAATATGTTGGTGATGATTATGCGGTTTCTTATGTTGGTATTCGTGGCGATGAGGATAGAGATGGCTATATATCATCTAAGCCTAATATCCAGGCTATTTTCCCATTTCGCAAAAATATCTGGAGTATCGATGTAATCAACAAGTTCCTGCATAATGAGAACTTGAATCAGATTACTGAGATCTACGAGCGATTATGTCCTGAAGGATTCCTTCGCGATGAGATATTGGAAACAGTTAGGAAGCCTATCACGAAACAGTTCTATTACTCTAAGAAGATGAATGCACTACTTGATTATGACATTAAGTTGTTCAATCATGCTGTGTTCGAGTTCCTAAAAACGACAGATTATCCAGTGGGCAAACTCGAAGATTTTCCACTACTTGACAATACAGATATTTTGGTGAAGGACGACATTTTCCGTCTTCTGAGGGAAAGCGGCGTGGGCGTGCCTGCCTACTACGAAGAGATTCCTTTCGAAGTGGATGGCGAGAAGGGGACCTATTGCCGCAGTCGTTCTGGTTGCTACTTCTGTTTTTTCCAGCAGAAGATAGAATGGATCTGGCTCTACGAGCAGCATCCTGATCTCTTTAAGAAGGCGATGGAGTTCGAGAAAGACGGCTATACATGGAATCAGAATGAGAGTCTTGCAGACCTCATCAAACCTGAGCGTATACGTCAGATAAAACTCGACATCATCCGTCGCCAGAAAGAAAGCATGGCCAACAATAAGGGGACCACCCTTGCCGAGATCCTTGGCGATGATATTATGTGTACGAACTGCTTTATTTAAAAACTTATGCTGTACGAGGTAGATTGGGCAGATGACGGAACGTATAGACCTGGTGAGTTTAATTCACCAGAGAAATTCTTCAACGATTGCTTGGAGAATAGCAAAGAGTTTGACCTTCAATTAGGTTATTTCAGCTCTGCTACTATCAGTGTGCTTGCTGATGGCTTTGCCACGTTTATTTCGAATGGCGGAAGAATGAGACTTGTCATCAATCACATTGTTTCAGAAGAAGACAAAGAAGCTATTAGCAAAGGAGTACACGGTGGAGTCATCGATTGTTTTGACCTAACCAACTTCGAAACCTTAAGGCAGACATTCGATGAATACCAGCAACAATTCTTCGAGTGCTTAGCTTTCCTTATCTATGACAAACGTATTGATATTAGGATTATTAGGCCAAGGAATAAAAAGGGTATCAGCCATACAAAATCTGGTCAATTTAGGGATGGCGACAGCATTACCTCTTTTACTGGTTCTGCAAATTTCACTATCAGTGGTCTATTTAATAACCTTGAAGAGATTAAAATTGATAGAAGTGATTCTGTTGATATGATGATCCAAAAACGAATAAAAAGCCAGCGAGAAGAGTTTGATTCGATCATGTTAGGGAAGAAAAAGAATGTTGAGTATCTCTCCCCAGAGAATCTTGTTTCTGCCATTAAGTCGAATTATGGAGATAAGGACATAGAGGAACTTCTTGACGTTGAGGTTAAGCTCCGTAAAATTAAAAAAGAAAGGGCTCTCCGCGAAAGACAAGAGTCACAATGGGTGGTTCGTGAAGATATTGATATAGAGCCAAAATTCCCTTATCCTTCTGGGCCTCGTGAATACCAAAAAATAGCATTTGAAAATTGGAAGAATAATGGACAGAAGGGCCTATTCGCAATGGCTACAGGTACAGGAAAGACCATTACTTCGTTGAATTGTCTATTCGAGATATATCAGCGAAAGGGTTACTATAAAGCCATTATTCTAGTTCCTACAATTACGCTTGTAAATCAATGGGAGCAAGAATGTAGGAAATTCCAATTTGCAAATATCACAAAGGTATATTCCAAGAATTCGACTTGGCGAGATGAAGTAGAACGTATTCTCTTTAATGAGAAATACAAGACAGAACGAGAGCCAGAAGTATCATACATCATTATATCGACATATGCTTCGTATTCAAGAGAAAAGGTGTTTAATGTCCTGAATGGTTTTGACAAGAAACGTTTGTTGTTGATAGCTGACGAGTGTCATAATATGGGTTCTGGTTCATTGGTTAAGCGATTGAAAGAGATTCCATATCTCAGACGTATAGGATTGTCTGCAACCCCAGAACGTCAGTTTGATGACGAAGGAAACAAGAAACTTAATAAGTTCTTTGGTTCTGAGGAGCACTATACTTACGAATATAGTATGGAGGAGGCCATCAAAAATGGTGTGCTTTGCAAGTATATGTATTATCCTCATGTGGTCAGGTTAACACCAGAAGAGATGAGCGTATATGTGGAAATATCAGAAAAAATATCGAAGTATTTCAATTATAATACAGAGACTTTTGACCATATTGACGAGATTCTAAAGATGAAACTTCTTGAACGTAAACGGATTATACATAAGGCTGTCAACAAGTTGGAAGTATTCAAATCTATTATTGAAAAAAGATTTGCTGAAAATGGTAACTTGAAATATTCCTTAATATATGTTCCTGAAGGTAATAAGCCTGATTATGTTGGAGGTCAAGATGACTTTGACAGGAACGAAGACATTGATGATGACAACGATGCTGAACATCTTATAAACATTTACACTCAGGCAGTAACAGAAGTTGATGACCACGTTACAGTCAGAAAGTTCGTTTCTGGACAAAAGGATAGAGAAGAAATCCTATACGATTTCGCAGAAGGAAAACTTCAGGTGCTAACATCTATGAAATGTCTTGACGAAGGTGTTGATGTGCCTCGAAGCGAACTGGCTATATTCTGTTCCAGTACAGGAAACCCACGTCAGTTCATTCAGCGTCGTGGGCGTGTTCTTAGAACTCATCCAGACAAAAAATTGGCAGAGTTGCACGACCTTGTTGTACTT
The DNA here is from genome assembly GCA_016286575.1 of Prevotella sp. Classification (GTDB taxonomy): domain Bacteria; phylum Bacteroidota; class Bacteroidia; order Bacteroidales; family Bacteroidaceae; genus Prevotella. The sequence continues at coordinate 9,560 of JAEETB010000034.1, read as the reverse complement.
CCAGAAGTTAATCCATATAGTGCCAGTTTTCGCATGGAACAGTCACTGGTTAGAGGTGAACTTTTAAGAGTACGAAACTTCGCTAATCTCTCAGAAAATCCCTCCTATTCTGAAATTGAATTAAGAGAGGTGTTGGATCATTATGCATTAACAATCTAAAACTTTATAGCTTATGACAAACAAAGAACGAATGCTTCACATGGTTCTTGATGACCAAAAGCTTCAAGAACTATACGACTACAACAAATCAGAATATGAGGATTTATACACTGCGATGAATTCTGAAAATGTTGTTGTTGCAGCCGTTGCTCGAATAATTAAGAATTTGGATGGTTCAATCGATGAAAGCGTCCAGAAAAAAGTCTATATGACAGTGTTTAACTATATCAACGATAACTATTTATTATGATTATACATAAAATAGAAATCCAGAATTTTAGGAGTTATTACAAGGAGAATACATTTGAATTGTCAGATGGTTTGAATTTAATAATTGGATCCAATGGCGATGGCAAGACCACTTTTTATGAGGCACTTGAATGGCTATTCCGCACAGATGGGATAAACAAGATGGATACTAAATATATATCCAAAAAAAGAAGTGAAGAATTAATGCCGAACAATTCTGATGATGTTCGTGTAGCAATGACATATGAGCATAAAGGCAGAATTAAAGTTTTAGAGAAGATGTTTCACTTTACTAAGTCTTTTGATGGCGAAGTATCGACATCTAATTATTCTTTTTCTTTGATAGAAGGGAATGGAGTTGAACGTATTATAAAAGACGGTGTCACATTTGACAAAGATCTGCCATCAGAGATGCGTAAATTTATTATGTTTAAAGGCGAACAGGATTTGAATATCCTTGAAAAATCAAATTCCCTAAAACAACTTGTCGATGAGTTTAGTGAAGTTCAGGACTTTGAAGCTTATTTTTCATTTATGGAATATGCGACTAAAAATGCCGAACAAGCTCGGGATAATGCGCAAAAGCTAGACAAAAAGAATGCAGATAAAATTAAAGGATATAATAAGACTATCGAACAAGAAAAGGGGCTTTTGTCAGATATTGAGCGAGAAATAAAGATTAAGGAGGGCGAAGCTGAAAATTTCGAGGGTTTACTTAAAAATATCGAACAAAGCGAGGAGGCTTCGAAACTTCTCAAGTCCGTCAACCAAAGGATAGAACGGCTATCTCAACGGAGGGCAGAAACAGCAGCTAGAATCAAAGAGAATTACACCATCAATTTACTTGATGATATGTGGATTCTTATGGGGTTTGCTGATACTGCGGAAGAGTATTCTTCAAAAATCAACGCTCTTATGAATGAGCGCAAGAAGCAGGAAGACCAATATCTCGTGACTGCAGGAGTAGAAAAAGCAATAAAGGCTGCAGAGAGAGGTTTTACATCACTTCCTGCTCATATTCCAGGGAGGAAGATAATGGAAGACATGCTTGAGGAAGAAGTTTGTAAGTTCTGTGGTCGTAAAGCGGAGAAAGGATCGGAAGCGTGGAATTTTATGCATGACCGTTTGGAAGAATATAAAGCATCATTAAATGGAAAGGCTGACGAAGGAATAGAGCCATTATACAAAGCAAATTATATTGGTGAGCTACAAAAGAGAGACACGACCCTTAACGATAATCTTTCTGAAGTAGTAAAGATGCGACGTAAAATACAAGATGCAATTGCTTTTAATAACCGCTTACATGATGATATCAAGAAGATTGATGCAAATCTCTCCTCTGAGTTCGAACAAAAGAAACGCATTTTAGCCCAGGCAGATGGTTTAACAGAAGAACAGCTTCTAGCCAACTATGATAATATATCAGAATGGATGGACAAAAAGAATCGAGCAATCAATAGAATTGACATACTTAAACGTCAGAGAGAACAACATCGAGCAACTCTTGAGGAGGCAGAACTGGCTCTCAGTAAGACTTCTGAAGGAACTGCTGCTGAAATGTATGCAAAAACAGCCTTGATTATTCAGCAGATTTCAAACGCATTCAAAAACGCTAAAGAAGAAAATAAAAGAAGATTACTTGATGCCATTGAAGAGAAATCAAATTTATTTTTAGAGAAATTGAATACAAACGACTTCAAAGGTACTATTAGAATTATAGAAAAGCAAAGCGGACAAGGAGAAGCTTTCTTGATGAATAATGATAGTGTTCGAATCTTTAATCCCAACACAGCCTTAAAGACAACTTATCTCATGTCGGTATTGTTCGCTATAGGTAATTTGTCAAGTGAAAGAGATGGAACAGAATTGCCGTTGTTGTTCGATGCACCAACATCATCGTTTACAGACACGAAGGAAAATGAATTCTTTAGGGTTATTGGTTCATTACGAAAACAAATAATAATCGTTACTAAAAGTTTCCTGCGTGATGGTAATAACGGGGAAGCAATATTAGACCTTTCACGAATTAATGACATAGATGGTCGTATTTTCCGCATAGAAAAGAAACGCCCATTCGATGATAAAAAATTAGGAACAATCCAAACAATAATTACCAAAATCAAGTAAATTATGGCTGAGATATTTGATGATATAGAGGAACTCGTAAAGAAAGACGAGAAACTCATAGATAAATGGGGACGTAGAAACCCAAGATTTGAAAAGCAATACGAACAAAGTGTAATGCGTGTGATTTCTGACTATGGTATAGGTGCTTCTGGAAATACAGGAGCAAAAGGTAAGATCCTAGGAGCAGGATATGAGCCTTATATTATGGCATTTTTCATAGGATTATATGCAAACAAAAGAATTCCTCTTTCAGAGGATGCTGATGATGTGAAGGGTTTAGGACAACCTTTACAGTATTGGGGAAATCTTGATTCAAAGAAATTTCGCAAGGCTTATCCGAACTTACGTTCATATATCTTCATAGCTCTCGTCGCTAAGACAGATATTGATTGGATAGCTCTTGATAAAGGAATTATCGATGCAAGTACAGTAGTTTCCTCACTAATAAAGACGATGGAAGAATATGCAAACTATGGGTTCTCCGTAATGGATGAAAAGTTACGAGAAGATAAGGGGTATTTTTTCTCTAATAGGGCCTTCCTTGACATGTTCCTTCAATTGACAGACAAAGGCCTTGAAGAATTTACTCAAGATGAAGAAATAGAAGAATTGTAACATCATTTGAGCATGGATTATACAGAAGCCTTCAAAAATCTAAGGACTAATAATAAGTATGGACGAAAATCGCCGCACAAGGCTGTATTAATGCTTACGGTGATTGAACTATTCGAACAAAATGAGTTGTCAGATAATGAAATATATTATGATGACAAATTGAAATCTATGTTCTTAAAAGTGTGGAATAGAGTGTTACCAGAAGAGCCTCTTTTCCATCCAGATGCTTACTTGCCATTTTGGTATCTGCAAAGCGATAGTTTTTGGCATATAGTTCCAGTCCGTGGTAAGGAGGATATTCTATCATTGATGAGAGATACGAATGTAAAACCATCTGAAACAAAGTTATACGATTGTGTCAAGTATGCAGAACTTGATGAAGACTTGTATTTTCTAATGACATTGCCCTCTGGGCGTTCTTCATTGAAAAGAGTATTATTGGAGACATATACAAATCTATCGGATATACAAATAGAAAAATTGGCTTTTAGTGCTGATAATGCTATAGATCATTCTACCACAGCACTATCTGATTATGAGAGAATAATCTCAGAAAACAAGGGTGAGGCGGAAAAGAATCCTACAGTAGTGAATAATGAGGCTTTTCTCGATTTTAATATGTTAAATGAAGATGTAAAGATAGCCTTAAATCTTGAATATTACACTTTTTTGAAAAATCATAGGGGCGAAAGAGAATTGTTTAAAGAGATTTGCCCTACAGTATATGATTTATATCATAACATCGTTAATCACCCTATAAAACAGGGAGAGGTTACTCCTACGTTGGCTTTTATTTATGAAAACTTTCTTTCCGATCTTAAAATATCCTTGATGAGTGAAGATTATTCAATGGATCTTATTGATAGGATAGGGGAGGCTATAGCTATTTTGCGTGGAAATTACAAGTTTGAGGAAAATACAACAAAGGATGTAGAAAGTGAAAAGTCGGAGATTTCCGACAATAAAGAACAAGAAACAACTCATGATACTGACATAGAGTCAACTTTATCGGAATTAGAAATAGAAAATGTATATTTGGATTCACATGGTAAAACTGATTCTTCCAGAGTCTCTATTCCTGATATAATTCCAGAAAAAGACTTTGTTAAAGAAGATAGAAAAGGAAAGCCATGGACACAGAATGAAGAGGAGCTTATAACTCTTTATTTCAACCAAGGTAAAGATGCTGCAACGATAGCTGATATAGTTGGACGTACAGAGGTGTCAATCAAAATGAGATTGGCAAAACTCGGCTTAATTGAATACACATATAAACAGGGAGACTCATTATCAACTGTTCCTACGAATAATTTTGAAGATAATGGTGATAAAGAGGATTTCAAGATAGAAAATTCACTAGTGGCATGTTCTATCTACAATAAAAAAGACGAGAAGGTGTTTTCTGCTGAAGGTAAATTAAAATATATAAATGGAAATCTTTATCGCTTTAATCACAAAAGAGAATGCTTTACTGTAAAAGAAATGCTACTTGATGGTGATAAGTGGATAAAAGGTACAAAGAAAATTGTAGCTTACCCTCAATCTGATCTTTATATCTTAATAGATAGGGCATATGATTATTGTGATGTAATTGAAGATATAGTAGATAGTCCAATCTTCTCGGAATGCAAATTGAAAATTAAGGGAGTTTGGTATGATAATACTGGTAATAGTCTTGAAGATAAAGAGCCCAAGGAACACAACCTTTTTAAAAGAATAAAGAATAAAGTATCTGGTATCTTACATTCCGATTTTACACCAAAAGGAAAGTTGAAAGATATTCCAAGCATTGCAACTAGTTCATATGATTATATGTGGATGATGTCTTTAGTGGAATTTATGCAGTTAAAACCACAACCTTCTATTATTTCATTTGATAGAATGGCTTGTATGACAATCGCTATTGCATGGGAAATTATCAATGAGGATGAAACTGCACGTGAAAAGGAAGGCTCTATGGTAAAGTGCATTGAACATCTTATAGAAGAATCTAAAATTGAAATGGGTGAGTCGTTAGAATGGAAATCGTCAAGAAAGACAATATTTCGTGCAATAAAAGACTACCCAATGGCTGGCGCCTTTGAAGATTTAGTTGATGAATTATTAGAAAAGTCGCCCTATAATGTGCTAAGAGCCTGGTTCCCTAACGAAAGTGATAATGAAGTAATTGGTCATTCTGCGTCTTTTGAGAAATCATGTCTATATGCAATTCATCCAGATAAACGAGACCCTTATTTGGAAATTAATAACAATTGGATGAAATATTTGTTCTATGAGCACGACAAATTAATGAGCTATTTCAAGCAGTACTATTTGGATTATATTGAAGGAAAGTGAATCAATTATCATAATGTCTATGTATCATAAATTAAATATTTATTGGGCTATTCCTTAAAAGATATTAAATTCCAAGGGGGTGTCCCGACTTTTGAGACAGGGTCAATATTATATTTGCACCAAAATTTATTGTTTAACTTAAAATGATTGGGTTATGATAGAGAATTGGTTTTTTGCGATTATAATTGTTGCAGTTGTTCTTAAGAGCATATATAAAAAGTTACAATAAGGTCTTTGATATGTATTACGATAATGTGTATTGCCCAGAATGTGGCTGCGAGGATGTAACGATTTACGATGATGGCTATTGCGAATGCAATGGCTGTGGATTTGAATGGCAAGAGTTTTATGAGGAATGATGAATTCAATACTGGCATGAAAGTCGCGGTTTGCATAGAAATTGCAGGCCTCATATGTGTATGTATAGCACTTATAAAGTGGGTATATGGATTATTCGCTTATTCTATTTTTATAAAAGAAGATAGAGTTGCTGATCAGATCAATAGCAGTGAAGCCACTGTTTGGTTCTGGATTGGATTTGGTACTATTATGTTTTCAGGTTTGTTGTTTTATGCTTACAAGCCATCAGGTTGGGGTGAGAACCATAGACGCAGCGGTACCAACGACTACCCACATGAAGAATATGATGATAGTGAGTGTTAGGGTATGAAGTATATACCTATTATATTATTAATAGCCTTTCTATTTGCTGCATGTGGCAATCGTAAGGGTGGAAAGAATGAAGCGCCGATTGATGGCGGTCATGGTATTGGTATCGATACTGCGACGGTTAATGAGATAAAGCATTATGAGGATTCAATCAGGACAAAAGAATCTGCAAATGAAAGTACCACTTCTATTGCGCCATCATCTTCTCCATCAAGGGAAGAATATCATAAGCCTGACAACATGCGTGGGTTTGATCCTGCATCAGAAGATGATATGGATGATAACGGCATGACGAGGTTTATGGAAGTGAATGATGAAGAGGGGTGGGATTAAAAAAAGCTCGCCGCTGCGAGCTGGAAAATTATTAACCTTAAATCTAATATTGTGATAACACGAAAAAAGCAGCGTCATCACGACGAGTATGGGGTTTTATCTGATGTTATTGAGTAGATCAGTTGCTGATGTTTCTTGCATTTTGATGTAGGCGAAGAGTTTTTTGCCCGCATCCTTCAGGCTGGCACCAAAGATGTATACCACATCGTCGATAATCAGGAAACGGTCGTGATTGCGCTGAGTGGTGCATATATTAATAGGTGGATATTGCTGGTTGTGGCGTTGGACGTCGAGCTGCTGTTGTTGAGATAGCTGGCGAGTGTAGATGGTAGCTGAAATATTGACATCGCGCTTGCTGAGCATGGTGAGGGTTGCTTCGTCGATATAGTTGTCGATAAGGACGATGGTGTGCTTCGCCTGTTTGATAAGGTTGACAATCTGCACGTAGGCATCGAAGATCTGGCCATCGTAGAAGATACCTTCTACAGGAGGCAGGGAGGAACGGACAAAGAAATCGACTTTTTCTTCCAGTACACTAATCCTTTTGTCGTGTGTACCTAACTGGGTATGTAAATCTTTTAGGTTTTGATTGATGGAGTATCCTCGAAGCAGGTATTCTTTCAGAACCTTATTTGCCCATTGACGAAAAGCTGTCCCTTTCTTGCTTTTCACTCGGTATCCAACGGATATAATAACATCAAGGGTATAAAATGCTACGGGTTGCTTGACTCCATCAACACGCAAAAAATGCGTGTTAATAGCTTTCGGAACTTCGTTATCAGAAAACACATTATTGATATGTTTCCTGATTGTTTTCTCGTCTCTATCAAACAAAAGTGACATTTGATTGGCACTTAGCCAGACGGTTTCACCTTCCATTCTTACCTCCAGCCTGATAGTTTCATCTGGCTGATACATGACGATTTCGCCCTTTTGTGATTCAATGTTGTTCATACTATTGTGTTTAAAGTTTGGGGCAAAGGTAGTGATTATTTTTTGATCAGCCAAATGTTTATTGAAAAATTTTGTGTCTATATAAAAATAATGGATTTCTTTTGTTTTATTCAACTTTTATTCCTTACCTTTGCAGAAAACACACTTGTAGATGACTATGAAAAAAAAGTAGAAAAAAATAAATTATGATACCAATAAAACCAGATACTATTTTGACCTTTATAGAGAGAAAAGAAAGTAAAACAATAACTTTAAAACTATAGAGTATGATGGCAGAAACAAATAATGACGATTCGTCAGAATTGAAGCCGTGGGGTGGGAAACAAAAGAAGTACCAAACCCTGCGGCAGCAAACAAAAACACAATATTCCATAGAATTAGACTTTTTAGAGAAATATGCTTTAAGTCGTGCGACATGGGAGGAAGCAAGGCCCATCGTCGACTTGTTGGAGATAAAGTGGGGATTAGACCCTCCTCCGCCTGTGGCTGCTGTTATCCAAAGAATCAAGGAGAAATTCAGCCAACTGATCTATGGCCCTAAGATTGACTCACATGATACGATTCAAGGCGACAAGAATAGTTTTGAGTCAGGGGCAGACCTAAATAAACTATATATGTCTCAGGGCATTTCTGTCCAAGAGGCAATTAAAGAACTAACTAAACAAACAAATCATGGCAAAAGACAACGTAAAAGGAGATCACAATGTGTTCCAGGCAGGAAGCATGATGGTGAAACTGTATCAGATAAACTACCCCAACGCTCGAGGTAGTTGGGTGAATGATGATGAGGACTTCACTGAGTATGAAGAAGTAAAGGTGGATTTCAACATCGGAAAGGAAGAGCCTAATTACTTCCAGACAGGCAGATTCCTGAAGCGGATCATCAATGATGACTGGTTCTATGAGCTGCGCACCAACAAACGCTTTACCATGGAATGGTGCGAAACGCTTATTGACGACCTGGTGGATTCTGAGTGGAAAATAGAAGTTGGCGATTTGTGGGAGAATCGTAGTAAGCGTGAGATGCTAAAAGGCTATTTCCTGGGATGCCTGAAAGATGCGGGTGTAATCAAAGGCAGCTATGACTTCATCGCCAGATGTGTAGGCTATGAAGGCAGGGAATCGCGTACCTTTTCCAGATATATGAGTGCTGGAAAGAAGCAGTGTTTCTATGATTGGATTGCATTTTACGTGGCAAGGAACTAAGTAAATCAACTATTTTGCGATTGAAAATGATGCGATTGGCTTTATCGGGGTCAATCGCATTTTTTTATGAAAAAAATTTTTTTCCTCGATAAATAAAGGGTTTGAGGGGTGTTTTGGCTTGCGATTGAGAGCCCCGATTTTTTTAAGATTTTCAATCGCATAATCGCATTCTACCTTTGCCATCGCAATTAAGAATTGCTAGCGCGAATGAAGGCTTCGGCTTAGCATAGCTCGAGTAAACTCGGCTCTGCATTCGCCTTGCACTTCAATTGCAAGTGAAAGCTGCAGCATCACGAACAACAGTAGTAACAATTAATAAACAAAGGTAAAATGAAAACAAAGAAAAAAGTAATTAAGAAGATTTCACTGGATGTGTTTCTTTCTGTTCAGGACTTGATGCCTGATTACGGATTGAAGCCTGAGGTGGAGGAGATCATGGACAGAGTGGCACCAGAGGTGAGTCCATTGCTCCGTGATATGCTGGAAGAACAACTGCTGGGCTTTCATGAGGATATACAGATAGAGATGGCAGAGAACTTGGAGAAATTTGCCTGTCTGCACGAAGCTCACTTCACAGGGAGTCCTGATGTGGACTATGTACTGACACAATGCTATGGGTGGATTGCTGCTGAGCATGGAGTTTAGGGTTTACAGTTTATAGTTCTTTTAGTCGGCTAACGCCTTTGTAAAAGCGGCAAAGCCGAGCGTACGGTTTACAGTTTACAATTTATAGTTTTAAGTTTATAGTTATGGCTGAGAAAAAGAAAGAAAAGAAAGAGGTCGGAATGACCAAGATTGAAGTTGAAAAGCTGGCTTGTATGAAGGCTGAGAGAGATGCCATGAGGCTGACCATCCGCAATCAGGAATATGAGATCCAGGAGAAGTGTAAGGAGCTGGATGAGACCAAGGAT
>JAEETB010000307.1 GCA_016286575.1 Prevotella sp. | reverse complement strand
ACGATCAGTAGGGGTTCTGAGAGGAAGGTCCCCCACATTGGTACTGAGACACGGACCAAACTCCTACGGGAGGCAGCAGTGAGGAATATTGGTCAATGGGCGAGAGCCTGAACCAGCCAAGTAGCGTGCAGGATGACTGCCCTATGGGTTGTAAACTGCTTTTATGCGGGAATAAAGTTCACCACGTGTGGTGTTTTGTATGTACCGCATGAATAAGGACCGGCTAATTCCGTGCCAGCAGCCGCGGTAATACGGAAGGTCCGGGCGTTATCCGGATTTATTGGGTTTAAAGGGAGCGCAGGCGGAGTGTTAAGCGTGACGTGAAATGTACCGGCTCAACCGGTGAATTGCGTCGCGAACTGGCCCTCTTGAGTGAGTACGACGTATGCGGAATTCGTGGTGTAGCGGTGAAATGCTTAGATATCACGAAGAACGCCGATTGCGAAGGCAGCGTACGAGTCCTTAACTGACGCTAATGCTCGAAAGTGCGGGTATCGAACAGGATTAGATACCCTGGTAGTCCGCACGGTAAACGATGGATGCCCGCTGTTGGCGATATACTGTCAGCGGCCAAGCGAAAGCGTTAAGCATCCCACCTGGGGAGTACGCCGGCAACGGTGAAACTCAAAGGAATTGACGGGGGCCCGCACAAGCGGAGGAACATGTGGTTTAATTCGATGATACGCGAGGAACCTTACCCGGGCTTGAACTGCAGCCGAACGATAGAGAGATCTTGAGGTCCTTCGGGACGGCTGTGGAGGTGCTGCATGGTTGTCGTCAGCTCGTGCCGTGAGGTGTCGGCTTAAGTGCCATAACGAGCGCAACCCCTTTCATTAGTTGCCATCAGGTCGAGCTGGGCACTCTAGTGATACTGCCACCGTAAGGTGTGAGGAAGGTGGGGATGACGTCAAATCAGCACGGCCCTTACGTCCGGGGCTACACACGTGTTACAATGGGTGGTACAGAGAGTAAACTGCCGGCAACGTCAGTTCAATCAATAAAGCCATCCTCAGTTCGGATTGGGGTCTGCAACCCGACCCCATGAAGCTGGATTCGCTAGTAATCGCGCATCAGCCATGGCGCGGTGAATACGTTCCCGGGCCTTGTACACACCGCCCGTCAAGCCATGAAAGCCTGGGGCGCCTGAAGTCCGTGACCGCGAGGGTCGGCCTAGGGTGAAACAGGTGATTGGGGCTAAGTCGTAACAAGGTAGCCGTACCGGAAGGTGCGGCTGGAACACCTCCTTTCTGGAGAATCCTGAAAGGAGTTCCTGTTGCAGCTCGGCGCAAGCCAAGTAAAACAAGGAACACCTCCTTTCTGGAGAGGGCGCTTACGCTAATTGATAATTGACAATTGATAATTGAGAATTATGATTAGTAAAGTGGTAGTAAGGAGAAACGGTTTTTAAAACCCTTAAGCTTCTTGTGCTTCGACTCTGTTTGTAAATAGAGAATAGAAAGAAGCTGAGTTGACACTCAAGCTGCTTGGACAGTCCTATAGCTCAGTTGGTTAGAGCGCCACACTGATAATGTGGAGGTCGGCAGTTCAAGTCTGCCTGGGACTACCGAAGTAAGATGTATGATGTAAGAGGTAAGATGTATGACTTCATCCCTCTGCCATCTGCCTTCAGACATCTTTTGGGGGATTAGCTCAGTTGGCTAGAGCGCTTGCATGGCATGCAAGAGGTCATCGGTTCGACCCCGATATTCTCCACTACGCCCTTTTGGGCGAGAGATCTTTGACATATTGACACAAGCAAGACTGTAGATTAGATTTATGAATCAACAGCTGAAAGTATGAGCGATTGTCAGTTGACCGTTGACAGTTGAAAGTTGACAGTTAATTGATGATTCATTTGGCGAAAGTATAGAAGAGCGTATGGCGGATGCCTAGGCTCACGGAGGCGATGAAGGACGTGATAAGCTGCGATAAGCTCCGGTTAGGTGCAAATGACCTTTGACCCGGGGATTTCCGAATGGGACAACCCAGTAGTCTGAAGGGCTACTATCATTATTTAGATAATGAGGCAAACGCAGGGAACTGAAACATCTTAGTACCTGCAGGAGAAGAAAACAACAGTGATTCCCCCAGTAGTGGCGAGCGACCGGGGAACAGCCTAAACCGTGTGTGTAGCAATGCATATGCGGGGTTGTAGGACCACGCCGTGGTACTTGAATGTGGAATGGAATGATCTGGAAAGTTCAATCACAGAAGGTGACAATCCTGTACATGAACACAAACAAGACCTAGTGGTATCCTGAGTAACGCGGGACACGAGTAATCCTGCGCGAATCTGCCGGGCCCATCCGGCAAGGCTAAATACTCCCGTGAGACCGATAGTGGACTAGTACCGTGAGGGAAAGGTGAAAAGCACTCCTATTAGGAGAGTGAAATAGTACCTGAAACCATTCGCTTACAAGCGGTCGGAGCCATTTTGTGTGGTGACGGCGTGCCTTTTGCATAATGAACCTACGAGTTGCCATGTCGTGCGAGGTTAAGAATCATGAGATTCCGAGCCGCAGTGAAAGCGAGCCTGAATAGGGCGTTCTAGTACGATGGGGCAGACGCGAAACCGAGTGATCTACACATGTCCAGGTTGAAGTCCCGGTAACACGGGATGGAGGACCGCACGAATAAGCGTTGAAAAGCTTCTCGATGAGGTGTGTGTAGGAGTGAAAGGCCAATCAAACTCGGAGATAGCTCGTACTCCCCGAAAGGCATTTAGGTGCCGCGTGTGTTGTTCTGTATGAGAGGTAGAGCGACCGATAGGTCAAGAGGGCTTCACCGCCTATCGCGACCTGACGAACTCCGAATGCTCATACACTGTAGACATGCAGTAAGGGTGCGGGTGCTAAGGTCCGTGCCCGAGAGGAGAAGAATCCAGACCGCCGTCTAAGGTCCCGGAGTGCTGCCTGAGTTAGTCTAACGAAGTATGGTCCCTGAGACAGCCAGGATGTTGGCTTGGAAGCAGCCATTCATTCAAAGAGTGCGTAACAGCTCACTGGTCGAGGGTCCGTGCGTGGATAATAATCGGGTATAAGGCAGCCACCGAAGGCGCGGGATAGAATTTTAGAAAGTATCGGTAGGGGAGCATTCCAGCGGCGCTGAAGGCAGAGAGACGATTTCTGCTGGAGCTTCTGGAAAAGCAAATGTAGGTATAAGTAACGATTAGACGGGTGAGATCCCCGTCCGCCATAAGGCTAAGGTTTCCCGGGCGATGTTCGTCATCCCGGGGTCAGTCGGGTCCTAAGGCTCAGCCGAACGGCGAGGCCGATGGCTGACACGGTTAATATTCCGTGACTTCCACTTGGAGCGATTGTGGTGACGCAGTAGTGACACTGCCGCGCGCTGACGGAAATGCGCGTTGAAGGCTGTAGGCGTTGAGAGGGGCAGGCAAATCCACCCCTTGAGCTGAGAGCCGACAGTATGGAAGCCTCTTCGGAGGCATCCAATAGAGCAGGTAACCATGCTGCCGAGAAAAACCGCTAAGCTTAATCCTTTTGGAACCCGTACCGCAAACCGACACAGGTAGCCGGGTAGAACATACTGAGGCGTTGAGAGATTCATGGCTAAGGAACTAGGCAAACTGACCCCGTAACTTCGGGA
>JAEETB010000033.1 GCA_016286575.1 Prevotella sp. | reverse complement strand
ACCTTCGTGCCTGGCTGTGTCTCGGGCTTGATCTTCATCTTCACTTTCTGGCCGTTTGACAAAGTGAGCATCACCTCACCACCCAGCAATGCCGTGTAAAGATCGATAGAGACATTGGCGTTCATCTCACCTGAGCTGGTTCGTGCTGATCCGCCTGAGGAGAAACCTTGGAAACCACCAAAGCCACCTCCCTGACGCCCCTTGCGACCAAACAAATCCTCGAAGAACGAACTGAAGCCACCTCCACTTGTGAAGCTTGAGAAGTCGAAGCCGCCAAAAGGATTGCCGCCACCAGCGCCACCTGCGCCAAAGCCACCAAACTGGTCAGCCTGTTTCCACTGCTCACCATATTGGTCATATTTCTTTCGTTTCTCAGGATCGCCGATCACATCGTAGGCCTCCTGCAAGGCTTGGAACTTAGCCTGTGCCTTGGGATCGTCGGGATGCAAATCGGGATGAAACTGCTTGGCCCGCTTCAGGTAGGCCTTCTTGACATCCTTCTGGGGTATCGTCTTATCTACGCCTAAAATCTTGTAATAATCAATAAATGCCATAATATTTCCCTCCTTTTTTATATTCTTTTTTACTGACATAACAGCAAAAAGTGTGCCGAACTGCTCAGTTAAAAAAAATATTCCGATGATTTGGTCGTATCATTTTATTATTGTATCTTTGCAGCGTAAATGGTCAATCATTATGAAGAAGTTATACTTATTGTCAATCCTTACATTCGGTATGTTGCTGAATATCAATGCTAAGCCCGCCTCGAAGACCGTCCGACTGAAGGTCATCGAGACCAGCGATGTACACGGCCATTTCTTCCCTTACGACTTCATGGAGAAGAAGCCCCTGAAAGGTACACTCGTGCGTGCCAATACATATATTAATAAACAGCGAAAGCAGTATGGCGACAACCTGCTGCTGATTGACAATGGTGATATCCTTCAGGGACAGCCATGTGTCTACTGGTCGAATTATGTGATGCCTGAGAACGAGAATCTGGCTGCCACCGTCATCAACTACATGAAGTATGACGCTGAGACCGTTGGCAACCATGATATCGAACCAGGACACAAGGTCTATGACAAATGGATCCGTGAGGTTCGCTGTCCTTTGCTTGGTGCGAACATCGTCAAGGAGGAATACAAGAACGCTGAGGTAGCACAGCCAGAACATATCTATACAGGTATTCACCCCTACTCTGTTCATTACAAGGACGGTGTGAAGATCTGTATCATCGGTATGCTGACACCAGCCATCCCTAACTGGTTGAACAAATCCATCTGGAAAGGTCTCGAGTTTGAGGAGATGGTAAGCTGCGCCAAGAAATGGGTGAAGTATATCCAGGAGAAGGAGAAGCCCGATTTGCTCTTTGGACTGTTCCACTCTGGCAAGGACGGTGGTATCATCACCGATGAGTACGAAGAGAACGCTACGGCAGCCGTTGCATACGAGGTACCAGGCTTCGACATCATCTTCTTCGGACACGACCACCAGGTACACAACGAGTGGATTACCAACAAAGAGGGTAAGCGCGTGCTCCTCATTGACCCTTCGTGCTACGTGAAGAATGTGGCTGAGGCAGAGATAGAGCTCACCTTCAAGAAAGGGAAACTGACGAATAAGACCATCAATGGCGAGATTGTCAGTGTGCTCGACGAAGACATCGATCAAGAAATGCTCGCTCACTTCACTCCGACAATTGACGCAGTGAAGCAATATGTAGACCGCAAGATAGGCCGTTTCGAGAACCCCATCTATACGCGTGACTCATTCTTCGGTAACTCAGCATTCACTGATCTGATCCATAACCTGCAGCTGCAGATCTCGAAAGCCGACGTATCGTTCAACGCCCCACTCTCCTTCAATTCCGTTATCAAGGCAGGCGATGTGACACAGGGCGATATGTTCAAGCTCTACCGTTTCGAGAATCTGCTGTTCATCCTCCGTATGACTGGTGAGGAGATCCGCAAGCACCTGGAGTTCTCCTATGATATGTGGTGCAACACGATGACCTCGCCTGAGGACCATGCACTCAGACTCAATGATAATGCCAAGGAGGATCAGCAGCGTACTGGTTTCCAGTATTACACATTTAACTTCGATTCAGCCGCAGGCATCGACTACGAGGTAGACCTGACGAAGCCCGACGGAGAGAAAGTCAGGATCCTGCAGATGTCGAATGGTGAACCCTTCGATGAGCATAAATGGTATAAAGTGGTCATGAACAGCTATCGCGCCAATGGTGGCGGAGAGTTGCTGACAAAGGGTGCAGGTATTCCGATGGACTCACTCGAAAGTCGCGTACTCTTCCATACGGATATGGACCAGCGCCATTATCTGACAGAGGAAATCATGAAGATGGGAACCATCAATCCGCAGCCAAACAATAACTGGAAATTCGTGCCTGAGGCCTGGGCAAAACCAGCCTTGGAGCGTGACCGTCAACAACTGTTTGGGAAATGAAGAAATACTTTTTCGTATTCTGTAAGGAAGACCTGCTGCTTGAGAAGACGGCAGACGGAGGATACACCATACCGCTTCATGAAGAACCTCCTGTTGAGGTGAAGCCTTGGACACATGTGATGAACATCACACCTATGGAAGACGGTACCCAGGTGAATACCTTCCGTATCGATGCACCTGTTACGGATGATGAGCGCTACGAGATGTGTGGTCTGCGACAAAGCTATTATAAGCTTCCCAGACCCTTATATCTGAAGGCTGGCAAATGTCAGGAACTCCTCTATTGGGATCAGAACACCAAATATTGTGGCATCTGTGGGGCACCGATGCGCATGGATACCGATATCTCGAAGAAGTGTACTGAGTGTGGTAAGGAAATCTGGCCTCAGTTGGCTACTGCTGTCATCGTACTGATTCACAAGGGCGACGAAGTGCTGTTGGTCCGTGCGAAGAACTTCAAGCGCGACTTCTTCGGACTAGTCGCTGGTTTCGTGGAGACAGGTGAGACCCTCGAAGAGGCCGTAGCCCGCGAAGCCTTGGAGGAGACAGGTGTCACCATCACCAATATCCGCTATTTCGCCTCACAGCCATGGCCCTATCCTTGTGGTCTGATGGTAGGCTTCAATGCGGATTACGTCTCTGGTGAAATCCATCTCCAGAAAAGTGAGATTGCCAAAGGCGGATGGTTCCGCAAGGATAACCTGCCTGATATCCCTGAAAAATTGTCCATCGCCCGCATGCTGCTGGATGCCTGGGTAGAGGAATAATAAAGGAGAACCGAAAGGCTCTCCTTTATTTAGTATTCTACAAGTTTCATACTCATCTTTCCGTTGTAGTCGATAAGCGACTCCACCAGATAACAGCTGGCCCCATCGGGAATACAGAGCGTCGCATTGAAATGGAGACCTGCATCATCGATATGACTGAACTCCATATTGCCCAGGATCGCTTCTTCCAGGAAATCCTTTGGCACTTTCTGGGCATACTGCTGCTTGCGGAAATCACTGGAGTATAATTGTTGAGCTCCTTTGAAGACACTGATATGCATGATGTTGTCGTAGTAGACATTCTCCACCTCCAGACCGTCATCATTAAAGGTGCGCTTGGTCACCTTGTACTTCGTGGGGTTGATAGCGATATACCAGTGGTAACGCTCACCATTGTAAATGACGACTGAATCAATCTTCACCTGATGGGTGAAGTTCATGATCTTAGGAGTATCATGCACAAACTCCTTGTCGATATCAGGATCGTCGCTCTTCTTCAGTTTGATAAGGTCACCATTCTGATTGCGGAACCAGAAGAGATGAGCAGCCTGTTTCTCGATACCATACTTCGTACCAGATGCCAGCACCAGGGAGTCGCCGATGATCCTGAAGTAGGAAGGCATGCTTGTAGAGTCTGTGTAGTAAATGGTGTCACCCTTGATACTGAAAGTCACCTCGTCACTCTCAGCATCGAGCCACACGCCTTGAAGCAACTGCTTGGCCTCCAGGCTTTCAGACTCCTCAGCATCCTGGCCTGACCGATGGGAACAACTCATCAACAGGACCACAATTGAAAGTATGGTAGTCAGTCTTCTCATTATTTTCCTATGCAATGATATTCAAATCCGTTCTCGTCGAGTTCCTCTGTATCAAAGATGTTGCGGCCATCGATGACCAGTTTACGCTTCATGGCCTTGGCGATGACACCCCAGCCTGGAAGACGGAACTCCTTCCACTCGGTCAGCAGCAACAGGGCATCAGCATCAAGCACACAATCATACATATCACGACAATAAGTCACCTGATCGCCAATACGACGCTTGCACTCATTCATCGCGATGGGGTCATAGGCACGCACCTGACAACCTGCCTCCAACAGCATCCCGATCATCACAAGAGCCGTTGACTCACGCATATCGTCAGTCTCTGGTTTGAACGAGAGTCCCCACATGGCAATGGTTTTGCCTTTCAGGGCCTCCTTGCTGCCAAAAGCCTTTACGAGCTTCTCGAAGAGCACACTCTTCTGCTTCTCGTTAACGCGCTCCACAGCCTTCAGCACTTCCATCGAATAGCCGTTCTGGTCAGCCGTCTTGATGAGAGCCTTCACATCCTTGGGGAAGCACGAGCCACCATAGCCACAGCCTGCATAGAGGAACTTACGTCCGATACGTGTATCAGAACCTATACCCGCGCGTACCATATTTACATCTGCACCCACACGCTCGCAGAGGTTGGCGATATCGTTCATAAACGAGATACGGGTGGCCAGCATCGAGTTGGCAGCATATTTCGTCATCTCTGCCGAGGGAATGTCCATGAAGATCACACGGAAATTGTTGATTAAGAAAGGTTTGTAGAGCTTCGTCAGCACCTTCTTGGCATGCTCACTCTCCACACCGACTACCACACGGTCAGGCGACATGAAGTCCTTGATGGCATTTCCCTCTTTGAGAAACTCAGGATTCGAGGCTACGTCGAACTCGATGTTGACACCACGCTTCTGGAGTTCATCCTCGATGGCCTTGCGCACCTTCTTCGCCGTACCTACAGGAACAGTCGACTTTGTCACGACCACCACATATTTGTTCAGATGCTCACCGATGGTCTTAGCCACCTGGAGCACATACTTCAGATCGGCCGAGCCGTCCTCATCAGGAGGTGTGCCAACAGCTGAGAACACGATTTCAACATCATCCAGGATGGAAGCCAAATCCGTCGTGAACTTCAGACGACCAGCTGCCACATTCTTTTTCACAAGTTCATCAAGTCCTGGCTCGTAGATGGGGATATCACCATTTTTCAGACGCTCAATCTTCTGGGCATCCACATCGACACATGTCACATTCGCACCAGTATCCGCAAAACACGTACCTGACACCAAACCTACATAACCAGTTCCTACAATTGCTATATTCATCTCTATAAACTATAAACTCTAAACTTTAAACTATAAACCTCTCCTAATCAAATACTTCCGCATCCTTCAAGAAGGGTTGCTTTAAATCCTTTTCGCTCGTCTGTACCAACTTTGGATCAATCGGCCACTCGATACCAAGGGCAGGATCATTCCAACGGATACCAGCCTCTGCACTGGGGGTATAGGGGTTATCCACCTTATAAGTAAAAATGGCCTCTTCGCTCAAAACCAGGAACCCATGCGCGAAACCACGGGGAATAAAGAACTGGCGCTTGTTGTCCTCACTCAGCTCTACCATCACGTGCTTGCCAAACGTAGGACTCGACTTGCGGATATCAACAGCCACATCAAGCACCTTACCTTTGATCACCCTCACCAGCTTCGACTGGGATGTGGCACCTTTCTGATAATGCAGCCCACGCAGGACACCGAATGAAGATTTCGATTCATTATCCTGAATGAAGTCAACCTTACCTACATGTTCGTTGAACTCACCTTGTTTCCAGGCTTCCATAAAATAGCCGCGTGCATCATTATAAACCTTCGGTTCAATAATAAATACACCCTCTATTTCCGTCTTGATATATTCCATACCATTTGAAATTTTCTGCAAAGGTAGTGTAAATTAGACAAAATACCAAATTTATTTGAGTTTAAAGGCAATTTTAAGTTTCTTTTATTTGTTTATTTCCAAAAAAAGCCTTAATTTTGCACACGTGATTGAATTGGAAAGACATATTGAGATACTTTTGCTGAGCAACGACTGCGTCATCATACCCGATTTGGGAGGCTTCATGACGCATTATATAGATGCGAAGTACGACGAGGAAGACGGACTCTTCCTCCCCCCTCTTCGTACCTTGGGATTCAATCCGCAACTGACCATCAATGATTCCATGCTGGCATTGTCATATGTCGAGGCCTACGACATCAGTTACCCCGAGGCCCTGAAACGCATCGGAGATGAGGTCAACGAACTGAAGCAGCATATTCAGAACGAAGGTTCTTACGATCTGAATGACATCGGTACCCTCGCGCTCAACGAAGATGGAAAGTATGTCTTTACCCCCTGCGAAGCAGGTATCCTGACCCCCAGTCTCTACGGTCTAGCCTCTTTTGAGCTCAAGACCTTGTTGCCAAGCCGCCATGAGGTGGTGGAGCCGAAGCAGGAAGAGCCATCAGCCAATGTCATCCCCATGGCTTCCGCCACAGAATACACCAATTTGGAGGAAGAGGAGAATGAAGAAGAAGACGTTGTCAAGATCAAATTCTCCTGGATCCGTAACGCTGTAGCTGTTGCTGCTGTTCTCCTGGCCATCTTCCTCCTGGCGCTACCTACAGGTAAGACGGAGAAGATGACGCGAACTATCAGTAATCTCAACAATACCATCCTCTTCGGAATGATGTCGAAAGATACGAACACCAGTACCATCGAGATCAAGGCAGAAGACATCTCGAAGGCTCCCGCAAAAGTTGACACTATCCTCAAGCGCGACACCATCAAGACAGGACCTTCTGTCCAACCTGAGACTTCTAGAAAAGGCTACTGCATCGTGCTTGCCAGTTATGTAAGCAAACAGAATGCCCAGACGTTTGTCGATATCCTGAAGAAGAAAGGACTTGACAGTGTTGAGATTTACATGAACAAGGATGTCCGTCGTGTTATATACGGAAATTATCCGACACAGGCAGCAGCCTACAACGCCCTTCAGTCCATCCATCATCATAAGGAGTTGGCCGAGGCCTGGGTGTACAAATACAACTGATTATGAAACGCGTACGATGCCCCAAATGTGACCAGTATATCACCTTCGACGAGACCCAGTACACCGCAGGTCAGTCGTTGGTCTTCAAATGCCCTGATTGTGGCAAGGAGTTCGGCATCCGTATAGGCGTCAGCAAACTCCGTGAGCGTCAGAAAGACGAGAATCCTGACGAACAGGCCAATGAAGAAGGCTGCGGTTCCATCGTGGTCATCGAGAATGTCTTCCATTTCAAACAAGTCATTCCCCTTCATATGGGCGACAATATCATTGGTCGCTATCAGAAAGGCAATCCAGCCAACTGCACCTTTGAGACCGTTGACCCCAGCGTCGACCTGAATCACTGCACCATCACCGTTAGCCGCGACAAACGAGGTGCTCTTCGCTACACCCTGAAAGACAACAACAGCAACACAGGCACCTTCGTCGACAATGTAGAACTCAATCCCCGTGAACGTCGGATTATCGAAGACGGCACCCTCTTCACCCTCGGAGCCACCAGCATTATCCTCCGTACATCCAGCGAAGAATAAAACTATTGTCAAATAGGAAGGATGTTTCATTATGAAAGCAGAGAAATACAGTCTACTGACAGAACAGATTCGATCGCTTATAGAGGGTGAGACGGATGGTGTAGCCGTGATGGCCAATATCTGTGCAGCTATCCATGAGGCGATGGGGTTCTGGTGGACAGGATTTTACAGAGTAAAAAATGGCGAATTGGTTCTGGGACCATTCCAAGGACCTGTCGCCTGTATGCACATCGGCTTTGGAAAGGGAGTTTGCGGTACAGCGTGGAAGGAACAACGGACTATCATTGTTCCTGATGTCGAACAGTTCCCTGGCCATATTGCATGCAGCAGTCTCTCGCGATCAGAGATTGTCGTACCCATATTCTCACAAAACGGAGAGGTCACTGGCGTCCTTGACATCGATAGCAAGGAACTGGCAACCTTTGATGATACTGACCAACTGTATTTGGAGAGGATCTGTAAGATGTTGACATCACTTAACCTGTAGCTCCAATAGCGCACGAAACATAAACGTTAGAAAAAGAAGCGAAAAGTGAAGAGAAAAAAGTGGAAAAATGATGAGGAAAAGCCCTCTTAGTACATTTTTCTTCTAAAAATCGGTTGGTTTTTCACAAGAATTGATTACCTTTGCACCCGATTTGCAAACAGAAGATGAATAAAGTCGATGTTGTAAAGGTGAGAGGTAAGCATGAGATGGATGATTTCATCCGTCTACCCTATTCTATCTATAACAACTATCCACAATATGTGCCGGAGTTGGAGACAGACGTGCGCGAGCTATTTGAATCCAGGAAGAATCCTGCATACGAATTCTCACAGATTCAACCCTTCGTGGCTTATCGTAACGAGATTCCCGTAGGTCGAATCGTAGGCATCATCAACCGTAAGGCCAATGAGAAATGGCAGACCCGCAACGTGAGATTCTCGATGATAGAGTTTATTGACGACCTTAACGTATCGAAGGCACTGATAGAGGCTGTGAGCCAGTGGGGACTTTCGCAGGGTATGGACATGATACAGGGTCCATTAGGTATTACCGACTTCGACAAGGAAGGAATGCTCGTGGAGGATTTCGACCTCATGGGGTCAATGAACACCATCTATAACCCTGACTACTACCCTCGCCACATGGAGACTCTGGGTTTCGAGAAAGAAGTGGACTGGGTGCAGATACGCATCAACATCCCAGAGGAAGTGCCAGCACGGTATGCCCGTACGGCACAATATGTACGTGAGCAGATAGGACTGCGCGTCATCAAGGTGACTAACAACGATATCTGCGGAGAGTATGGCAGAAAGATATTCAACCTGCTGAATGAGGCTTACAAGCCCATATTCGGGTTCTCGGAACTGTCAGAAGTTCAGATGGACAGCTTTATCAATAAGTACCTCCGACTGATAGACAAGCAGCTGATTCCCGTTGTGGTGAATGCAGCGCAGGAGGTGGTTGGCGTGGCCATCACGATGGGCAGTCTGTCGCAGGCAATGCAGAAAGCCAAAGGCCGTTTGTGGCCATTCGGCTGGTGGCCCCTGCTGAAAGCACTGAAGTGGCATCCCGAAGACAATGCTGAGATGCTGTTGGTAGCCATCCGTCCGGATTATCAGGGCATGGGTGTGAATGCGCTGTTTTTCGACGATCTTATACCTATTTTTAATAAAATAGGTTTCAAGTGGGCAGAAACGGGTCCGCAGTTAGAGGACAATATGCGTGAACTGACGCAGTGGAAACCACTCAAGCCAGAATACGTAAAACGCAGAAGATGCTACAAGAAAGAGATAAGTGAATAAAAATATATTATGGAAAGAAGAGTTGTAATTACTGGAATGGGCATTTGGTCGTGCATCGGTACGACGCTCGATGAAGTGCGCCAGTCTCTTTATGATGGTCGTAGCGGCATTGTGTTCAGTCAGGAGCGCAAGGATGCTGGTTTCCGCTCGCCCATCTGCGGTAATGTGCCGAAAGCTGACCTGAAGAAACTGCTGAGTCGCAATGTTCGCCTGATGATGCCCGAGGAGGCACAATATGCCTATATGGCTACCATTCAGGCATTGGAGCAGGCACGACTTACACAAGACTATATCGACAGCCATGAGGTGGGTGTCATTTACGGCAATGACTCTGTGGCTGAGTCGACAATGGTGGCTATGGATAAGTTCCGCCAGGCAGGCTCTACGGTTGCCTGCGGCTCAGGAGCCATCTTCCAGTCGATGAACTCTACGGTCACCATGAACCTGGCCACGCTGTTCCATCTGAAGGGTATCAATCTCACGGCCTCTGCAGCCTGTGCCAGCGGTTCTCAGTCGTTAGGCTTGGGCTTCCTGCTTATCAAAAACGGCCTGCAGGACTGCATTGTCTGCGGTGGTGCTGAAGAGAACAATATGTACGGTATCGCTTCGTTTGATGCCTTGCAGACATTCTCCACTCGTACCAGCGACCCCACGAAAGCCAGTCGCCCCTTCGACCGTGATCGCGATGGACTGGTTCCCAGCGGTGGTGCTGCCACGCTCATCATCGAGAGCTATGAACATGCTGTGCGCCGTGGTGCACCTATATTGGCAGAGATTGTCGGCTGGGGATTCTCAGGCAACGGCGACCATATCTCCACACCTAACGTTGAGGGTCCTGCCCGTTCACTGTTGCGCAGCTTAGAGAGTGCAGGTGTCTCACCGAAAGATATCGGCTATGTGAATGCCCACGCCACATCTACACCTATCGGTGACAGCAGAGAGGCTGAGGCTATCGCACAGGTGTTTGGTGACTACCGCGTACCTGTCACGTCAACCAAGAGTCTGACGGGTCACGAAATGTGGATGGCAGGAGCATCAGAGATTGTCTATTCGATGCTGATGATGCAGAACGACTTCATTGCCGGATCGCTCAACTTCGAGCATCCTGACGAGGTAACACAGTGCATCAACGTCATCCCAGAAACCTACGAGCAGCACTTCGACATGTTCCTGAGCAACTCGTTCGGCTTTGGTGGCACCAATTCGACACTCATCGTGAAAAATCTGAATAAGTAAAATAAGGTAAATAATAAAAAAGCAATGAAAACAAGAGAAGAAATAATTGCACATGTAAACAGCCTGCTGGCTGAAGAGTTTGAAATCGAAGAAAGCGAGTTTGCACCTGATGCGAACCTGAAAGAGACACTCGGCCTCGACAGTATCAACCTGGTAGATCTCATCGCCTTGGTACAGTACCACTATAAAGTCACTATCCCCGTTGAGGATCTGAAGCTGATTCAGACTTTCACCGATCTTTACGACTACATCGAACAACATCAGGCATAAGTGATAGAGGGCGAGGACATTAAGAAGCTGATTCCGCAAAGGGAGCCATTCATCATGGTGGACGGGTTTGAGGAAGGTGAAGACAACAACAGTGCTGTTACAACATTGAGTGTCTCCCCCGGCAATTACTTTATGCTACCCGATGGCACCATGTCGGAGACAGGACTCATAGAGCATCTGGCTCAGTCGTGTTCCGCCCTTTCTGGGGCTCATGCGCTGAAGGAGGCCTCTGACCACCCTCCCGTTGGACTGATTGGCGAGGTAAAGCATTTTAATTGTCATCGTCGCCCGAAGTTAGGTGAGAGGATCAAAAGCACCATCACATTTGGTATGACATTCGGAAATGTCACCCTGGCAACAGGTCAGGCCTTTGTAGATGAGGAAATGATAGCAGACATCAACTTGAAGATATTCATTCAATGACAGAATTGTTTATTCGTCTCTCACGCTATTTCCGCAGTCACCGGATAGTCTGTTGGCTATCGATGGCTGCTCTTTTTGCTTTTTTCGGATACTTTGCCGCCCAGCTACATCTGGAGGAGGACATCAACAAACTGATGCCCTCATCGAAGAACGAGGATGGCACGATCAAGCTGGCCTTTGCCGATCTGAAGATCAAGGATAAGGTCTTTCTGCTGTTTGAGGGGACAGATACTGATACACTCTCTGCTGTCTGCGATGATTTTGTCGGGCAACTATTGCAGCGTGACTCCGTGAGTCAGACTATTGCCGATGCTTTTTATTATCTGGACGAAGATTTGCTGCCCAATGCCATCGACTACATGGCAGAACATTTTCCTGCCTATATAGACACCTCGGCCTATGCACGCTTCGACACACTGCTGACGCGCGAACACTTCATCCGTCAGATGCAGCAGAACCGAGAGGACCTCGGAGGTGAGTTTGGTGAATTGTATCCCGAACTGATTCAGATGGATCCGATGGGAATGCGTAATGTGCTGGCTACCCAATTGGAGCCACTGACCAGTGCTGCTGGCAACTACACGACGATAGACGGTCATTTCTTCGTCCCCGACTCCACTGTTTGCGTTGCATTCATCACTCCCCGTTATTCGTCAACAAACACTGGACAGGGTTCGGCGATGTTTGAACTGCTCAACACGCAGATTGAGGAGTTTGCCAAGTTACACCCAGATGTAATCATCAGTTATCACGGCGCGCCAGCCAATGGTTACAGCAACTCCACACAGATTAAGCACGACCTGGCTACTACTATAACAGGTGCCCTGTTGTTGGTACTGGTATTCCTGTTAGTCTGCTTCCGCCGTTGGGACACCATTCCCCTGCTATTAGTGCCTGTCGTCTTCGGCACCATCTTCGGACTGGCTATGATGTACTGGCTGAAGGGTGAGTTCTCATTGCTCGCACTTGGTATCGGAGGTATCGTCTTGGGTGTTGCACTCAGCTATGTACTGCATGTGCTGACCCATCACCAATATGTCGGCGATATGGAGAAGCTGCTGAGAGATCAGGTAAAGCCAATACTCTTAGGCTGTCTGACAACCATCGGCTCTTTCTCCGGACTGCTATTCGTCAAGACCGACTTGCTGCGCGACTTCGGATTGTTTGCCGCCTTTGCCATCCTTGGAACCACGCTGTTCTCGCTGGTATACCTCCCGCAGATGCTGTCTGCCAACATCAATCCGTCGAACTTCAAGTGGATAAACCGCTTCAATGCCATCCCCTTCGATCAGAAGAAACCACTGATAGCGGTGATCCTCCTGATAACGGTTATCTGTATCGGTGCGACTTTTATAGGCGGCACCCGGTTTGATGCCGACTTGAAAAACTTAGGCTATGAGACCGAGATGACCAAGCACTCTGAGGCGTTGCTTCGTTCAAAGACTTATACGGGTGACAAGCAACAGTACTTTGCCAGTCAAGGACTGACGATGGAGGAAGCCCTCGAGAACTTCAAGCTGCTAAACAGCAAACTCGACTCCCTGCAACAATTGGGATTGGTGAAGAGCTATACCCGTATCGATCAGGTTTTCGTGCCGCTACGCATACAACAGGAGCACATCGATGCCTGGAAGCAGTATTGGACTGACGAACGACTTGCCAAGGTGAGACAACTGATAGCCCAGACAGCTCCTCAGGCCGGACTTAACCCCGAGGCATTCGATACATTCTTCGACTATGCCACACGTGATTATCAGCCTGATGCACTCTATGATGCTGACATCCTGCCTGCTGGCTACCAGTCGACACTGACCGAGCAGTCGTATGCCGGCGATTATCTCGTATTCACCTCCGTACGATATGAGAATGACTCCTTACGAAGCAGTGACAGCGACTATATGCGCATCTGCAACGCCATAGCCAAAGAGCCGAACCTATTGGTGCTCGACACTTATTATTATACCACCGACACACTGACCGAGATGAGCGAGAACTTCAATATGCTCCAGTGGTTAAGTATGTTGTTTGTATTTATGGTGCTGCTCTTCAGCTTCCATTTCAACGTTCGCCACGCATTATTGGCTTTTGCCCCTATCCTGCTTAGTTGGCTGATTGTATTAGGTGTGATGGCCATTTTCGATGTACAGTTCAACCTCATCAGTATCATCATCTCCACCTTCATCTTCGGTATTGGCGTCGACTACAGCATCTTCATCATGCATGGTCTGATTGCCCCCGACAGCAACCAACTGCAATATCACAAGACCGCCATCCTGCTCAGTGCCGTGGTGCTTATCACTACCGTCAGCAGTATGCTGATTGCCAAGCACCCTGCTATAGAGAGCGTCGGCTTCACCACATTGGTTGGACTTCTGTCCGCTGTTATACTCTCCTACGTGCTCCAACCTGCCATCTACCGACATGGGAAATGATGTTGTAATCATAGGCAGCGGTCTCGGCGGACTGATCTGCGGCTCGCTGTTGGCTCGTTCAGGCAGGAGCGTACTCGTGCTCGAACGACAGGTTCAGCCAGGTGGTTGCATACAGAGCTATCAGCGCGACGGGTTTTCATTCGATACCGGATTACATTATGTTGGCGGACTGGCTGAAGGTCAGCCTTTACATAGCATCTTCTCTCACTTGGGACTGATGCAGCTTCCTTGGGTGCGCCTGGATGCCGATGGGTACGACCGTGTGACCATCGGGAGCCAGACTTTCCCATTGGCTGAGGGCTACGATCATTTTGTAGAT
Organism: Prevotella sp.; assembly: GCA_016286575.1. GTDB lineage: Bacteria > Bacteroidota > Bacteroidia > Bacteroidales > Bacteroidaceae > Prevotella. The sequence continues at coordinate 3,476 of JAEETB010000033.1, read as the reverse complement.
ACTTTGAGTGAGTATTTCCCACAGGAACGGAAAGCACTGGAGCAGTATGTAGAGCTGATGCGCCACCTGCCTCCGATGAAGGAGATAGGCATCATCGGCGCCTACGACTGGCTGAACTCACTCTTCCACGACCCATTGCTCATCAATGTGCTGTCAGGACCGGCTTTGAAGATGGAGCTGCGCCGTGAGTCATTACCACTGTTTAACTTTGCCCACGGCATGAGCAGCTACATAGCCAGCAGCTGGCGACTGAAGGGCGGTGGTCATCTGATGGTCAGCACGTTGGTCAGCGACATACAGCGCATGGGCGGGAAAGTGATCTGCCATGCGGATGTGAATCAATTGGTGGAGAAGGAAGGGCGCATTGTGGCCGTTCGCTGTACGAATGGAGAAACCTACGAGGGCAACGTGTTCATCAGCGATGTCCATCCGCAGGTCACCTTCAGTTGGCTGGGCGAAGAGTCCCGCTTGCTGAAAAAGACGTTCCGTAGGCGCATCAACGAGCTACAGAACACCTTCGGCATGTTCACCGTCTCACTGATACTGAAGAAAGGTGTGTTGCCTTACTTCAATCACAACAAATATGTCTACCTGAAGCCTAATGTCTGGACGTTCTACGAGGATACTGACAGCGTCGGTGGCGTCATGGTGAGCTGTCGTGTTCCGGAAGAAGGTAACGATGCCCGACAGATAGACCTGATGACGCCCATGCCTTGGACACTCTGCGAGTCGTGGACGGACACTTCCGTGGGACATCGGGGTGAAACCTATTTGAATCTGAAGAACCGTCTTGCCGACGAGTGTATAAACCTGGCCGAAAGGGTTATCCCCGGATTGAAGGACATGGTGGAAAAACGCTATACCAGCACACCGCTGACCTACCGGGACTACACACTGACACCCTGTGGTTCGGCATACGGAATGCGCAAGGACTACCGCAACATCCTGATGACAACGCTGTCGCCACGAACCCCTGTCCCCAATCTGCTGCTGACAGGTCAGAACCTGATACTGCATGGCATCGAGGGCGTGACAAAGACAGCTGTGCTGACGTGCGGCGAGCTATTAGGAAAAGACTTTGTCAATAAATTTTGGGATTTTGAATAATATATTAATTTCAATAAATGGAGGATTAAAGATATGAAGAAATTATTGTTTATCATGTTCTGTATGCTGGCATGCTTTGCTCAGGCCCAGCAAGTCACCAAGACCGTTCATAAGAAAGCTGTCAAGACCGATGTGGTAACGACGGGTACGATGACCATCCGCAAGCCTGACTATATCTGCATATCGACAGACAACGACCGTGACCTGCTCATGATGGACGCCACAAAGTTCACCATCACGATAGGTGGTAAACGACATACCACCGACAGTCGCAACAACCCGCAGTTCACCACGTTCCACGATGTGCTCACTGCCGTCATCAACGGTCAGCCCATACCTCAGACTGACGATATGACCATCACGACAAAGGGTGGACAGAAGACTATCACGATCACTCCAGTCGGCAAGAAGCGCCAGTTGTTTACATCGTTCGTCCTGACGTTAGATACCAAGACATCAGCCATTGTTCATCTCCGCATGAATGCACGAGGAGAAGACTATATCAACTACGATTTCAAGTAGTTATGCGTTCAGAACAGCACAGTGTGACAGTTACTTTCTGACTATCACACTGCCGCTGGCCTGATGGGTTGCCAGGATGAGCACCTCGGCAATCTGGACGTGAGCTGGAGCATTGGCGGCAAAGACCGCAACATCGGCAATATCATCACCTGTCAGAGGCTTGATGCCTTTATACACGTTTGCAGCCCTGTCGGTGTCACCATAGAAGCGGATGTTGCTGAAATTCGTCTCAACAAGTCCCGGCTTCAGATTCGTGACGCGGACAGCCGTATTGGCTACATCGATGCGCAGTCCGTCAGACAATGCCTTCACGGCTGCCTTCGTGGCACAATACACATTACCGCCAGCGTATGCAGCATCGCCTGCCACAGAACCTACATTGATGATATGACCGCTGTTCCGCTCTATCATGCCAGGCACAATCAGACGGGTCATTGTCAGCAGGCCTTTGATGTTCGTATCGATCATCGTCTCCCAGTCATCGAGGTTTCCCTCATACTCAGGCTCAAGGCCAAGGGCGAGTCCTGCATTATTCACCAGCACATCAATCGTCTGCCACTCAGCTGGAAGCTCGGCGATATACTTCTCGGCCTTCTCGCGGTCTCTCACGTCAAAAGCCAGCGTCAGCACCTCCGTACCCTTCTCTGTCAGCTCCTTCTTGATCTCAGCCAGACGTTGTTCGTTCCTGCCTGTCAGAATCAGCCTGTCACCGTTCTCGGCAAACTTACTCGCACAAGCCAGTCCAATGCCGCTCGTGGCTCCTGTTATCAAAATCGTTTTACCCATAACTTTATGATTTAGTCGTCTGCCAGTTCGCTGGCTGACATTTGTTCACGTTCATACTCGACGAGCTTACCGTCCTTCCACTTGTACCGTACGATTTCCACATCATCATCAAGCTCCCAGACACTGACGATACATTTATTCTCGGAGTCGATAGACGGGCTGTATATTTCACCATCGCACTTCAATTCCTCGAACTTGTGCGTCTCGTCGTTCCAAAGCCAGACATCATAAGTGTAGTTACCAAATCCGTTCATCGGCCCTGTACACACCTGTAGGTCGGGAATGCCGTCGAAGTTCCAGTCATCTTCTGTGATTTCCCCGATACTGCCTTTGTTCCATTGAAGGGTATCGAGCGGCAGAGCCTGACTGTGAAGCTCCTGCGTAAGCCCTTTGGCATCAGTCAGATAGACAATGATAGAATCCCAGCGTACTTCACCATCATCATTGACGACACGCACATCCGAGCGGAGAGAATAGTCGGATCGCTGGGGAACATAGTCCTGAGATGACTTCTGACCACTACAATCTGCCAGCATCATAGCGAATAACGAGAACAAAAAAATCTTCTTCATCTTTCAACTTTTGTTAATATTGTGGGCAAAATTACAAATAATTGACCAAAAATAAGTACCTTTGCATAGAAAATTTTTCGAAAATATGAAAAGACTATCATTAGCCATCATCTTTGCCTGCTTTGCGCTGACAATGGCAGCACAGGATGCTATCCGCGTAAATTACCAGGGCACCAAGCCCACCATCAGCGATTTTATTACAGCCTACCTTGCTCCCACCTATGGCGAAGATGGTGAGTGCGACAGTGAAGCCATGAATGGCATCCGAAATGCCTGGGAACGCTATCGCAAGGGCCTTCAGCAAGACGAAGGCAGTAACTTCACACTTGATGCCAAGAACGGCTTTGCAGTCTATGAGCATAAGTATAGTGAAGATGCATGTGAGTACCTGACAAGAATCGAGATGTGCTATTGGAATGAGGCCGACGGAAAGCACAAGCTCTTTGCCTATAATCACATGTTCTACAGGAATGGTCAGTACTATCCTGG
>JAEETB010000306.1 GCA_016286575.1 Prevotella sp. | reverse complement strand
CTTTCTTCATTCCCATGTTTCTTTTTAAGAGATTGACACCGCCCTCAATGTTTCCTTTTGCCATGTCTTTCAACACCAGGTCTGCAATCTGTTCACCTGGTGTTGGGTAGTTTTTTTGTGGGGATGGTTTGTCCCCAATAAAAACGGACTTGTGTCCCCTGGATATTTTTTTATTTCCCATAATTAATTATTTTATTTTTTGTTGTACCCCGATTTTTGGCAAAAAGGGCTTGCCCAAAGATTTTCCAGGACACCCCCCGACCAAAATCGTAACTTATTGATAATCAAATTACATATAGGGCAAATCTTTGCCCATCTCACTTTTCAAAACCAAAAACGACCGCCCATTGATTGAAGCAAGCCTGCCCGCCACGCTCTCGAAGAGAGGTAATCCCCCCATGGGCATATTTCCAGTATTATGCCCATGGGGGTAACAGTCAAACACCAGGGCTTAACATTGCTTCTGCATTGTTTTTCCCTGCTGCCTTGCGCTTGTAATTTTGCTCGACATAATCCAGGAGATCTTCGTAATGGTTGTGCCCTGTAATGTCGATGATCTTCTCACCTGGATTGGAATTGATTTCGATAAAATACTTTATTTCATCATCCCCATGTTTCACTTTCATTACGTCAACACCTGCAAAGTTAAGACCTGGAATCGCTTCGCAACAATCAATAACAAATTTCTTTGTTTCATCATCCGGTGTTATCTTCTCACCGCTGCCGGACAAAGAAAGATTTGCCCTAATATCATCTCCAGGGGAATGACGGCGCATGGAGTTTACAACCTTGCCACCGCAAACGATGTGTCTTTCATCCGTTCCACCATTGTCTAAGAACTCCTGCAAGATGATACGTCTTTGACTACCAAAGTAAGACTCCAGGCACATATTTGTTGTTCTTGCCGTTTCCAACAAAATCAATCCTTTGCCCTTGCTGCCTGACAACTCTTTAAGAATCATTGGCAGACCTCCAAGCTTATCAACGTACATGGCAGGGTAACGACCCGTCATTGAATAGATTTGTCGGGGAACTTTTAGGTGTTTTTCGCTGATAATTTGTGCGGATTTGAATTTGTCGGCACAAGTTTCGATGGCTGCACCAGATTGAACACAAAAAACATTTAGATTGTGTTGTAATTGTCTGACGATGGCAGAAGCAAAAGAACGATGCTCACCAACACGAGTAATGACCGCATCGTATTTAGATGCAACCATCCGATTTCCGAAAAGGAATACTTTGTCAAATCCCTTTGGATTGTCTGACAAATAGAGGTCAAAATCACCAGGCTTTGCAACCGTGTAATCATGTCCACGCTTTTTAATGGTTTCCACTAACTTTAATGGATAACCAGTCGCAATGACTAACAAATTTAATTTTTCCATAAAAACAAATAATTAAAAAGTTGTGCGCACAATATTGAAACGCATTACAAAGATATAATAAGCCATTTTCAAAAAGCGGACAACAATCCGAATCGATATCGACACAAAGACGTTTTTAAGGCTCTCCAGGCTCTTTTCTTTACTGATATAGCCCACTATAACTACAAAGGTAGTTGTGGGCTTTCCAGGGGCTTAAAATGGCTTGCCATCATGCTTCATTTTTCTCATGGGGAAGCCTAATACCCCTAAAAGTTCATTTTAGGGTGTTCGATGGTCATTGCAAGCAATATCGAATTGATAATATCGAAACGATATAAACGTATCAAAACGACACGTCAAAAAGACATATCAAAATGACATATCGAATCGATATAAAGTTATCAAAACGATATATCGAAACGATATCCCACAATGTGGGCAAATAGACTTTTGTGGGTACAAAAGTACAACTTGCTATTATCCAAGAATAGGGAAAAGTAAAAATTCTTTACACCCCATAAAAACGCTGTTCTACCCCAACCCCTTTCAAGGGGATTTACCTTTTTCTTTCCCTCCTGGTTCCGCCATCCATTGCGCCAAATCAATCCGCATGGCACGGATGTGAGGGCACGCCCGAACATCCCCCTAAACAACAAAAAATAAAAGCCCTTGGGGGTTTGGGGGAGTAAAATAGTAATTTTTTTATTTTAAGTAATATATTTATGAGTTACTTTTTACCTTTTTCCCCACGCGCACGCATTATGCGAGGAAAACACCCCCCAAACTATGACATTTTAGTGGGTAAACTATGACATTTTAGTGGGTAGGTATGACATTTTAGTGGGTAGGTATGACATTTTTGTGGGTTTGCTATGACATTTTTGTGGGTTTAAAGTTGAATTTATGACTTTTTAACTATGGCGGTCTTTGTTTTATGTCATAGTTTTATTACCTTTGCACCCGTAATCAAAACATTTAAGCATTATGAAACAGGAAATTGAGAAGATTAGGTCGATTGTGCAATCTAATGATTTCACAAATGCGAGGTTTGACCTCAGTAGTATGGAATTAAACATTCTTTTCAAGATAATTGAGAAGATTAGAAAAGAACCACATCGGGAAAATATGTTCAACGAAAATTTAGTTGTGGAATTTTTCCCAAAGGATTTTTCCGAAGTTGCAGACCAGGACCACACAAATCAAGCGAAAGAAGCATTACGCTCCCTTAGACGAAAAGAAATGGATATAACTGATAAAGATGGGAATTGGATAAATATGGGTTTTATAAACTATGCAGAATATAAGGCAAAGTTTAAAACATTTGAGGTTGAAGTTTCAAAAAAGATACTTCCACATTTCTTGCAACTAACTGAAAAGTTTACCACAATCAACATTCTTGTGCTTTTGTCTTTTAAATCAAAGTACACAAAACGACTTTATGAGATAGCGTGTCAATATAGGAACAAAGCGGGTAAATCTTTCTTTTTGGAAATCGATGATTTGCGCCAAAAACTTCGCCTTGGGAAAGGTTACAAATTAAAATCTGATATAAAAAAGAGGGTCATAGATGTGGCACTCGAGGAACTTAAAGAAGCCTTTGAAAAGAAACAAAGTGATATTTGGCTGCAGCCCTGGGAAGAAGGTATTGGTAATAAAACCGTATTTTGGTTTAAAATACACGAAAGAAACGAAGATAATGATATTCCAGATATAAACACCCTGGAAGAACAATTAAGGTCTATCAATCAAATGAATAAGTCTTTTTTTAAGAAAGACTCCAAATTCTGCAAACGTATAGAAGCATACTTAAGGGAACACACCGATTTGATACCTCAAGTTCTTGGCAAACAAATTAAAGTCATGAAAACCTATGCAGGGAAAGGAAACAATGACGTTCCAAGGGTCATGAGATGGGTTTATCTTGAAGATTTTGGAATTCAATAAACAAACCTAAAAGATACATCGATGTACCTAAAAGGACAAACCTAAAAGATACATCGATGTACCTAAAAGGTCATATCTAAAAGATATATCGATGTACCTAAAAGGTCATATCTAAAAGATAAGATTTCTATTTACCAAAAACCACGCTCGATAAATTCTTCAATGTCATAACTCATGCCAAGTGATTTTTTTATTCCCTCACATTCCTTTTCAATGTCTTTCTTCATTCCCATGTTTCTTTTTAAGAGATTGACACCGCCCTCAATGTTTCCTTTTGCCATGTCTTTCAACACCAGGTCTGCAATCTGTTCACCTGGTGTTGGGTAGTTTTTTTGTGGGGATGG
>JAEETB010000305.1 GCA_016286575.1 Prevotella sp. | reverse complement strand
AAGTGCGAGGAAATCATCAACAACACTATAGACTTCTGTAAGTCTGAGCCAGAGTAACATGAATGCGTTTGTTTCGCTACAGCACCATAATTGTGACGATGTTTAGCGGAATAAACGCTATTCTTTTAGGTGTTCTGGGTACACTCTATTTATCATAATTCATATTCTCGGTGAAAGTTGAAAAGCCGAAAATCGGCGTCTTAGGAATTGCACATAATTATTGTTATGATAAATAGGCTTTGAATGTATGATGCTGTCGATATTTGGCCAAAAGGTGCTACAAGTATAGCACTATGGCCAATTATATGCATCTGGTCTCCCCTCCTGATTCTACTAAAAAACGAACTGGAGTTCTTTGAACTGGTCGATGTTGGTATGATCGCCGTATTGCTCTCCATAGCCACGTAGCATGTCTGCGTAATCATCATTCGACCAATCGTAGAATGTTGTCCATTCATTGATTGCAGCTAATCGAGCATCCATGTCTTCAGCCAGTTCCTCTGGCAGATTTTCTTGCTGCCTTAAATGGCAGTACATCTCTGCAGCAATACCCAACATGCATCGAGCCTCTGATGGTGTCTCGTTATTATGCCATCTCTCAAACCAAGAATGATGTGCATCCTTAATAATTTCCAGACTACTAAAAACTGCAAAGAGATTTCCAGCAGCTTCTTCATATTGGCCACCATGAATCTGCTGCATAATACTATGCAAAACTGGTGACAAGGATTTCTTCACCGAGATGTTCATTCTTGCCTTTTTAGCCTTCTCCAATCGCTCGGTTATGATTCCATATGGCGAATCCTCATGTATCGCGAACGTTTTGACAGGTCTCTTTGCAATATTTCTCAACCTATTCAATACGTAGTTGAGATATTTTTCAGGTTCATTCTTTTCCTTTATTACCTTTTGAATGGCATCGATGACCTTGACACATTCATCATTCAACTCTGGAAGTACAGATACGTCACTCTCAAAATCCCTTCCAAAAAAGCCATTCTGCCTACCAAAGAAGGCATAGCACAAGTCTTCGTATTTCTCAAAATCCTCTGGTTCAATCTTCCATTTGAGACTTCCGTATTCCACCTCGAACTTAAACAGCGCATGAACCAGCTCAGCATGAGGGACGTCCATGCCGACTAAGATGGCTTTTATCTCGTCAATTCCGACATGCTCGGCCTTGATTGCTTTCATGTTCAGGATGCCCTCCTGCTCATGAGGAATGAAGGGGCCTTCTTTGACCTCAAACAGTATTGCGTTATCAATAACTTCTATCGTATGCCAGGTGTTCTTGGGAATATCAACACCATAACGGCCATCAGCCTGACTAAGTACGACATCCTCCAGAACATTCCCATCGTCATCATACGTCAGCACTCTCACCTTACCTTTCAGCAGTATGAAAGATTCATCCTTAGTCGGATGGTGATGTATAGGTATAACCGTCCCTGGCAACAATGCATTCAAAAACCGGTGGCAGCGGTCATCCAAAGACTGGTGAAAATTGTAATTTTTTCTCAGTCGTGGCGATTCCTGCGCCTCCTTCCCTACCCTACTCAATAATGACTCATCAATTATCTTCATAACTGCTTGCTTAACTTATTCCTTTATCAACCTGACGATTAGTTCATCATGAACCAGTTTGTATGCCTCCTGTGGGTCATATTTCACTTGTGGGCCAAGAATGATATCTGTATCTGTCAGGAACTCTTCGTCCTGCAACTTCTCCGACATATTCAGAACAAACTCCTTGTAAGTAGGCAAATGTGATGCTGTGAATCCAAGATAACGCTCGTAGCTCTTCATCACCTTATCCTTATCGAGGGCGGCTGATAAGCTCAGAATCTTCGACAAGTCAAACAGGTCACGGCCTTTCCTTCGCTGATACAAAGCGCGAAGTTTTGTACCTGTCAATTCCTCCAGGTCATACGTCAGCACCTCGCAGCTGCCATTGAACCAAGAGTTCTCCATAGCGAATGGTATCTTCACCATTGGGAATACGCTGAAATGTTCCTTGCAGTTGATCTCTACTTTCAGATGAATCTCACCTGCATCAGGATCGGTGGGCTGTACTTTGAAAAGTAGCGTATTATTATGTTTCTTCTGCTTAACAACAGGAGCACCAAGGAACGATAACACATCCCTCAGATGGTCTATCGTTTCTTTAATAGGCTCTGCTGACACTTGAACAAGGTCTATGTCCTCAGAGTATCTGGGCTGCGGCGTGAGATACAGTTTACCCAATGCAGTTCCCCCTCTGAACGCCAGATGCTCTGCCAAGAACTCATCGCTATATATGGCAACCAGCGCACGGCAAATAATCAAGTCTTGTTCTACAAACTTGTTCTCAACCCAAGGAGCCTTCTCGCTCCATTCTGTAATATATGATATAGGTATCATAATTCGTCTATTTCAATTGTTTCGTTAACTATAATCTTCCATTTACTATTTCTCTCGTAATCGAGTGCATCCTTGCCTGCCTTCAAAGGTACAAACTGAAGATGCGCCCCACCCTCCTTCAGCAATTCATATATTGCTGCAGCAGCTTCTTTCTCATCTAAGACTTCATCCAGAATATAACCCAAGCGCTGCATACTGCTGATAGGTGCTATATCCAAAAATGATGAATCCATTTTTGAGAAATCGATCTTCTCTACCAATTCTGCCAATACCGTCGCTGCTCGGGTAACACTACCAGTCTTAGCTTGATAAGTTAATAAATCAACAGCTGTGAGTTCAGGAGAAGAGATATTGATGTACCCTGTCCTTGTCTGGCGTTTCTCCACATATCTTTCTGGAATATAACTCTTACAGAAAAACAGGGTACGGTACTTTTCCTCCTTCTTGTCACGCATAGTAGGAGGTTCTATCATGACACTAAAACTAAGCGGCACCTGATGTGAAGCACCGTGATAACTTGCTGCACTTAAAAGAGCCACATAGTATTTGCGACCAAGGTGGCGCATCATATCATCCAAATAAAAAGACTGTGGCACAGTACCACGCAGAACATATTCATCAGGCACGATAACGTAAAAGCCTCGAAGTGGTGACATGATTCTACCTTTGCTCACCTCTCTGGTCAAAGCCCTGGACATTGTTCCGATAGCCATCTCAGGGAAAGCAGCGAGAACTTCCTTATGCGTGAAAGTATACTTCCCACGCAACGGCTTCTCACCTATCCAGTCTGATATGCTTCTAACCTTATCCATTGCTATTTGAATATTTCGTCTGCAAAGTTAGACATTTTTTGTCTAATTACGCAGACAAAATATTAAAAAATTGCAAAATTACTATTTTTTTCCTACATTCAATTTCCTTATCAATCGAAATATGAAAGGTTTTTCTGAAAAGAGTATGGCATATTCCTATCAGACTTTTGATGGTCTAAAATTGTTAAGAAATGATAATTTTACGAGATTTGTTACTGAAAGATGAAACTTTTCTTTTAACTTTGCACACAAATTTGGAGAAAATTTCTTTTAATAGAATAAAATGAGTAAATCTCACTTGGTCACCAATGATATTAATCCGCAGTTTGAGAAGTTCGGCATCTCAGAGTGCGAGTTTTGGAACCTTTCGTGGAAGGACATGAACCGACTGACGCAAGGCAAAACCATTGACGTGACGCTAAAAGCAGAAAACGGTGAAGGCAAAA
>JAEETB010000304.1 GCA_016286575.1 Prevotella sp. | reverse complement strand
TTTGTGGACTTTGGTTCGTTGGTGCCTGTGTTCCCTATGGATGCTCCAAAATTTTTCTTAACCTATATGTTTAATAAGGCAAAATAGCAGTATATGTTAATTGATATGAAACTGCTCGATGAGGTATCAGAGCAAGCAAAAGAATCTCCAAGACTGAGGATGAATTATAACTTCCATCAGAGTCTCGATGATAAATGCCATAGATTCTTGAATGCAGTGGAACCAGGAACAATGGTTGAGATACATCGGCATCCAACAAAAGACGAGTCGTTTGTGCTACTTCGTGGTAGAGTTAGAGTGAATACCTACAATGATGATGGTACAGTGATAGAGAGCGTAATTCTTTGCCCAGAGGAAGGACTCTATGGGGTGGATATCCCCAAAAATGTCTGGCATAATGTGGAATCCCTGGAGTCTGGGAGTGTATTCTTTGAATGCAAGGAAGGGCCGTTTGTACCGCATGAAGTGGAAGGGATACTTTCAGTTAATGGATAAGAGGTTTTGTTATGATACTAAAATACATTTTTGACCGTGTAGTCGCATTTATAGGATTATTGTTTCTTTGGCCAGTATTGTTGATTGTCGCTATACTGGTTAAGATGAAAATGCCAGGAGGACCTGCATTATTTGTGCAGAAGAGAGTGGGAAAGGGCGGCAAATTGTTCAGTTGTCACAAGTTCCGCACAATGACGGTGAAGCATAATGGCAGCACGGTGTCTGTGGCGGGGGATAGCCGCATCACGCCACTGGGCGCTACATTGCGTCACTACAAGCTGGATGAACTCCCAGGGTTATGGGATGTGCTCATTGGCAACATGAGCTTTGTTGGGCCACGTCCCGATGTGCCTGGGTATGCGGATAAGTTGCAGGGTGATGACAGGGATGTGCTGAAGTTGCGCCCCGGCATCACTGGACCGGCTACATTGAAGTATAGATTGGAAGATGAAATGATTTCTGAGTATGTGGCCCAGATGCATAAGGAAGGTGATACACGACCGATGCAGGAGATTGCAGTAGAATATAACGACAAAGTGATTTATCCTGATAAGGTTAGGATTAATAGCTACTATTACCGACATTACTCATTTCTAAAGGATATACAGATGATATTTTGCACAGTTTTAGGTAAACACATGGAGTATAATAAAGAAATAATATAGAATTATGGCTGAAAGAAAAAGAATCTATCTGTGCCTTGCACACATGAGCGAGGACGGAATGGAGCAGAAGTACGTAAAGGAAGCGTTTGATACCAATTGGGTTGTTCCTCTGGGACCGAATGTTAATGGGTTCGAGAAAGACCTTGAAGAATTCGTTGGTGAGGGAAAACGCGTAGTTGCATTGTCTGCAGGAACGGCAGCCGTGCATCTGGGATTGCTGAACTGCGGCGTGAAGGCGGGGGATGAGGTGATTGTGCAGAGCTTTACGTTCTGTGCTTCTACACATCCAGTAACTTACCTTGGCGCAACACCTGTATTGGTGGATTCTGAGCCTGACACTTGGAACATTGATCCTGAACTGCTGGAGAAAGCCATCTTTGACCGCAAGGAGAAGACTGGTAAGTACCCGAAGGCCATTGTGCCTGTAGCACTGTATGGAATGCCTTACAAAGCAGACCGCATTATGGAGATTGCCAACAAGTATGGCATTCCTGTGGTAGAGGATGCTGCTGAAGGTATGGGCTCACGTTATAAAGGTCAGGTACTGGGAACGTTTGGTAAATATGGTGTACTGTCGTTCAATGGCAACAAGATGATTACCACCAGTGGCGGTGGTGCATTGATTACCGCCAATGAGGACGAGTGGCGTGAGATTATGATGTATGCTACGCAGTATCGCGAGAGTTATCCGTACTACCAGCACGAGAAGATAGGATATAACTATCGTATGTCGAACATCTGTGCCGGAATTGGCCGTGGTCAGATGACGGTAGTGAATGATCACCTTGCTCATCATAAGCACGTACAGAAGATGTACGAAGATCTGTTGGCTGCTGTGCCTGGAGTACATGTACACTCTCAGCCTAATAATGGTGATTATGACTCAAATTACTGGCTTTGCACTATCACTATTGATGAGAATGTGAAGGTAAAGGGACAGGAGGATGCTTATAAGACTATCGTGACTGGAGCAGTTGGTGGTGCAGCAGGTGTGATTCATGCTGCTGAGTCGGCTCATACAGATTGTGAGCCCAATGCTAATGTGGAGGCTATGCGTGTGGCTCTCGATAAGGCTCAGATTGAGGCTAGGCCTGTATGGAAGCCGATGCACAAGCAGCCTTGCTATAAGGATGTTCCTGCATATGTTAATGGTGTGAGCGAGGAGATCTTTAAGATTGGTATGTGTTTGCCTGCTGGACCTTACGTCTCTGATGAAGATGTGAAGTATATTGTAGAGACGATTAAGAACGCCATCGTATGAGGCTCATCCATGCGATATGGTTGTTTTGTTGCTATCTCTTTTGGCCTCGATGGAGATAATAAGGACAGAAGAACATAATAATACAAGACATAGTAACAGAATAACGGTTATTTTAGACAGAAGAACATAAGGACAAAAAGTGATATGGAACCGAAAGTAGGTGATTCTTTCTAAAGTATAACCAACCTATCGGATTCATTCTCTGGCGCAGAGATTTTGAGTTCCTTGATAAGGGACGGCATTCGCTCGACGCTTTGCGGCGCTTGCTACTGAAAGGACGCAAGAATGCAGGGATCCCCCTGCAGGTTCTCAACATCTCCAACCTCTTCTTACCATAAGTATTTTACCGACCAACCAACCTTCCTAGCCAGGAAGGCTTCGAACCACACCCCCAAGCCCCCTCGCCAATCATTGGCAAGTGGGTGTAGTTGACTCCGGGCAGAGACCGCCCTTCATCAAGGTTCTTGCGTCCCTTCGGTAGCAAGCGCCACCCTGCGGGATGTCGAGCGTTGGTATGGCTCTCCAGCCTTTCTTAAGACTCGCTTCGCTCGAATAAGCGGCAAAGCCGAGCGGCCCCTTCGGGGTTGATCTTCGATCTAGTCTGCTCACGCTCTATAAAGCTAAAGCGAGCTTTGCTTTATTCTCGCTCAATCGCAGCCTTCGCCATGGTATTTATTTGGCCCTTTGGGCTACAATAATGTAATACCATGCTAAAACACCGAGGGAAGCCTCGCGGCTAGGGGCGCGTAGCCCCAATGAGCAGGGTGGGTGGGAGTGAACGATAAGAGAGCGGGAAAATAGATTTTTAGATACTCATGTTCAAAAAAACTCAAATTTATTTGGATTTTTATTCACTTAATCGTATCTTTGCAGCGGAAACTTAAATTCATAATGATATGGAACCGAAAGTTGGTGATAGAATGAAGGCAAGTCCTCAGCTGACAGCGCAACCTGATTGGGTTGAAGGTGAGGTAATCGATGTGGAACATAATCCTTTTTTAGGACTGGTTATTTCCATCAAGGATAAGCTCGGAAGAATTTTCTTTGGGCAGAGCCGCTATTTCTTAGCCATTTAAGATTGCCATTTAATATAGTTTAGAGGTAGTTTTATTTATATTATATGGTCGCATCGGGAACGATGTGACCCTTTTAGCGTTTGAACTTATGGGTGAAGTGTTGAGAAACTACCAGCGGGAGATGCTGGGGAGGATCAATGAGGCGTGGAGGTCATGCCGGAGTGTGATGGT
>JAEETB010000303.1 GCA_016286575.1 Prevotella sp. | reverse complement strand
AGAGCAGCGCCGTTTGGCAGGCCTTACCCAGCAGGAACTTGCCGACAAGATAGGAACCAAGAAGAGAAGGCAAGAAATGGAAATAAAGAATAATCGACACAGAATGAGAGTTATCGCATGGTGTGCGCTACTGGGTGTAGTGTTGCTTATTGGCTCTTGTTCTAATAACGACAAGGAAATGGATGAGCCTGTGCTGATGGGCAAGATTACGTCGTACAATGAGTTTAACTCTGCTATGCTCGACATCCGCGAAGAGGATATGACAAAGGCTGGATTCACCCTTGGTGACCTCATCAGCATCACAGTTGACGGGCGCGAGATTATCATGCCCTACTACGACGGTTACTATGGTTGGAATGGTGTTTTTGTGTGTGTTGACTACCCCTCCTACCCAAGCATCTGCTTCACTACCTGCAATATAGGATTGCCACAGGATCTGATGAATCTGGAGGGGCATGCTGTTACCATAAGACTGAAGGAGAAGGGTGGTTGCTTGGATGTGCAGAAGGCACTGAGCATGCAATATACCAACAGGCGCGAGGACTACTCCACCTTCACTGATGCGCAGTTTGCCAACGCTCGCAGCGTGAGTGTTACCGGCATTCCCCCTGGCAGGCTCCATCGCAGTTCTACGCCATTCTCTGATGAGATAGGCCGCTCCTCCTACGTGTCAGACTATCTTTCTGAGCAGGGGGTGGTTACAGTGCTAAATCTCACTGACACAGAAGAGAAGATGCAATCTTACAACATGCCCTCATACAGCCATTCACTCTGGGAGGGAGGCAATGTGATACTATGCCCGCTGAAGTCTGACCCCACTGCCGATGATTACAACACCCGACTGATAGAAAATCTCAAAGAACTCACCTCACGTCCTGCACCCTATCTGGTGAACTGCACAGAGGGCAAAGACCGCACAGGCTACGTCTGCGCCCTGCTGGAGGGGCTCTGTGGCGCCACCTACGACGAGATTGTTGCAGACTACCTGATAACCTACAACAACTACTATCATGTCACTCCTGAGAAAGACCCTGATGTTTGCTCCACACTGGTTTCCATGCGACTGAACAACTGTCTGATGTACTATGCAGGTGTCACTGACGAGGCTCAACTCCCTACCATTGACTATGCAAAGGCATTCTCCAGTTATCTGCTCTCTCACGGCATGAGTCAAGCACAATTGAATGCACTCATCCTGGCTCTTACCGAGTAATGTCTTTCAGGCCGACATGCAGGCTGTCATAGAAAAAGGGAACCTTCTCAGGCTCCCTTTTTTTGAACCATTCACAATACAAAATTTTATATTGTGAGTGGAGGTCGAATGTTACTTTTCTCTCGAAAAATAAGATTCCATAATTAACCTTAATAATCTAATACCATGAAAAACACAATGCAAATATAGAAAGTTTTCTTAATATAAGTTCAATTTTATATGCAAATGTTACTGTATTTAACGTTCGTTTACTATCTCGTCATCCTTTTTAAGGATATTTTGCAAACAACAAGCTTGAATGCGCTTCTGCTGAACATCGCTCAGTGGAGGGGTCGCCGCCAGTCTTTGCCACTGGGGGGTAAAGTAGCTGACACGACTCTGACCATGAACGGAATCTGTCAGGAAGGTCTCGACCATCACGACCGTCGAACTGACGGAATCGACGGGAGCTGCGAGTGGCATCAGGAACAGATCTGTCCGTAACGTGCTGCTCATGCTGATGGAGAGACTATCGGCAGAGAGTCCCGTCATCTCGCTCGTACCGCCCAGGCGATTCTTCACCTCAGCCTTCATGTTGGAGTCGAGGAAGTCGAGGAAATCAAGCCGGTTGTTCTGCGTCAGATAAGGCACGAGTGAGTCGGGCATCTGCTTGAAGACATCGCGTATCTCCTGAGCAGGTGCCTGACCTGTCATCGTGGCGGCTATCATCGCCAAAAGCCATCGTCTCATCCTTCGCGACTGGGTCTAAGGTCTTTCACACGGACTGCCTTGCCCTCGCTCTGAGGCAGTGAGCCTTTCTGAACAAGCTTCACCTGAGGTGTAAGCAGGATCTCATCCTTCAGGGCGCGCTGGATGTCCTTCGTCATCTTCTGAATCTCAGGATAGATATCTGTGTTAAGGCCATCCAACTCAACCTCTACGGTCATCACATCATTGTCGGCGATGGTCTCGAGGGTGATGAGATAGTTGCTGCCAAGTCCTGGATACTGCACGAGGATCTTCTCGACCTGCATCGGGAAGACGTTGACGCCCTTGATGATGAACATATCATCTGTACGACCCTTGATACGGTCGATACGGCGATGGGTACGTCCACACTTACATGGTTCGGCAATAATACGGGTGAGGTCGCGTGTGCGATAGCGCAGGATCGGCATCATATTGCGATCAAGCGTGGTGAGCACCATCTCGCCCATCTCGCCATCGGGTACTGGCTCGAGGGTGTCGGGGTCGACAATCTCCACGATATAGTTATCTTCCCAAAGGTGCATTCCCTCCTGATACTTACACTCGAAGGCGACACCAGGACCATTCATCTCGGTCATTCCGAATGAGTTGTAGGCCTTGACGCCCAGCATGCGCTCGATGCGACGACGCTGCTCCTCAGTATGGGGCTCGGCTCCAATGCAGAGGGTACGGAGCTTCGTTGATGCAGGATCGACACCTTCCTCACGGAATACCTCTGCCAAACGGATGGCATAAGAAGGAATGGCGTGAAGACAGGTGGTGCCAAAGTCCTTGATGAACTTAATCTGTCGCTTGGAATTACCAGCAGCAGCAGGAACGGTCATAGCACCCAGCCACTCGGCACCATACTGGAAGCCCAGACCACCTGTGAACATGCCATAGCCGCTGGAGTTCTGGAACACATCGCTCTTACGACAGCCCACCATATAGAGGTTACGGGCAATCATATTGGCCCATGAGCAGATGTCGTGCTCAGAATAGATGACAACACAAGGGTTGCCTGTAGTACCACTGGTGGAGTGGATACGGACAGCATCATCGAGATGACCGCCTACAAGTCCGAATGGATAGTTGTCGCGAAGATCCTGCTTCGTGGTAAACGGAATCTTACGAAGATCGGCGAGTGAGTTGATCGAATCGGCTGTGATACCAAGATCGCCCAGACGCTTCTTGTAGAAAGGAGACTTCAAGGCAATATTGATGCTCTCCTTCAGTTTCTTTACCTGCAGCTGCTCAAGCTGCTCTCTTGGCATCGTCTCTAATTCCGGCTGCCAATACTCACCATCAGGTTTGATGGTCGACATGATTTTCTCGTCAGTCATACGATTAATTATTTACGATTTACTAATTTTCGATTTACGATTTTTACTTTTCACCTTTCACTTTTCACCTTTTACAAGTCTCATCATCATCACGGCGCTGAGGCCGGCTGTCTCTGTACGTAGGCGGCTCGTGCCTAAGTGGACGGACTGATAGCCTGCCGCAATGGCATCCTGCACCTCATCCAAGGAGAAGTCGCCTTCAGGACCAATCATCACGGTCAGTTCCTCTGGAGCAGATGATTTGCGTAGCTCGTCGAAGAGGTAGGCACGTGGTATCTCGTCGTAGCAGTGGGCGATAAACTTCCTGCCCTCACGGGGCTGACGGATAAAATCCTTGAACGACACCATCTCATGCAGCACAGGGTTCCAGGCCTTATGGCTCTGTTTCA
>JAEETB010000302.1 GCA_016286575.1 Prevotella sp. | reverse complement strand
CGCTCTGAGCGTCGAGTGCTACAGGCTTCATAGCAGCTACCTGCATAGCCACGAGGTGACCCTGCTCGGCAGCGGGCTTGTTGGTCTGTACCATGGTGCAGAGTGTGTGCTTGCCCATGTGGTCGTAAACCTCTACGTTCTCACCCTCGAGTGTCAGGTAGCCGTCGAGCTCCATCTTCTCACCAGTGATACCAGAGCGCTGTGTAACAGCCTCCTGAGCGGTCTGACCGTTGATGTCGAGAGCCTTTACAGCCTCGATGTCGGCAGCCTTGGCAGCGATAGCAGCATCGAGGATGCTCTGGGTCAGAGCGATGAAGTCGGCACCGTTGGCCACGAAGTCAGTCTCGCACTTCAAGGCAAGCATGGCAGCAAAGCCGTCCACCTTCTTTACGAGTACACAACCATTAGAAGTCTCACGGTCGCTACGCTTGGCAGCGATAGCGAGGCCACGCTCGCGGAGGAGCTCCTTGGCCTTGTCGAAGTCGCCCTCAGCCTCGGTCAGTGCCTTCTTTACGTCAGCCAGACCTGCGCCTGTCATAGCGCGAAGCTTCTTGATATCGTCAATTGAAATTGCCATTGTTTATTTACGATTTAAATATTTACGATTTACGATTTATTACTCAGCAGCGGGAGCCTCCTCCTCAGCGGGAGCAGCCTCTTCAGCAGCAGCCTCCTTGCGGGGCTTGCGTGGGCCACGCTTGGGCTTTGCCTCCTCAGCGTCGTCCTGAGCCTCAGCAGCCTTCTCGTCGGCCTTCTCTGCCTTACGCTCCTCGATGCCCTCGGCGATAGCTGCGCAGCAAGCGTTGAGGATAACCTCTACGCTGTCCTTAGCATCGTCGTTAGCAGGGATGACGAAGTCAATATTGTTAGGATCAGAGTTGGTATCAACGACACCGAATACGGGGATACCCAGACGGTTAGCCTCGCGAACGGCGATGTTCTCCTTCAGTACGTCGACTACGAAGAGTGCGCTTGGCAGACGGGTGAGGTCGGCGATTGAACCGAGGTTCTTCTCAAGCTTGGCGCGCTGACGTGTCACCTGCAGCAGCTCACGCTTTGAGAGGTTTGAGTAGGTACCATCCTGCATCAGACGATCGATGTTCGCCATTTTCTTAACGGCCTTGCGGATTGTTGGGAAGTTGGTGAGCATACCACCTGGCCAGCGCTCGATAACATAAGGCATGTTAACGCTCTGAGCCTTCTCAGCAATCACTTCCTTTGTCTGTTTTTTAGTAGCGACGAACAGCACTTTCTTGCCACTCTTGGCAATCTGCTTCAGTGCATCTGCAGCCTCGTCGATCTTGGCTACTGTCTTGTGCAGGTCGATGATATGGATACCGTTACGCTCGGTATAGATGTAGGGAGCCATTGCGGGGTTCCACTTACGCTTCAGGTGGCCAAAGTGGCAGCCTGCCTGGAGCAACTGGTCAAAATTTGTTCTTGCCATTTTGAATTTCTTCTTTTAAATTGTTTACTTTCTTTTTAATTCCTTTTTAGAATCAGCCGAGAAGTAGTCGTTGACCATTGACCATTGAACATTGACCATTCAAATAGTCCTGCCAAGAATCTACTCGGTTTAGATACTAAACTGTTCAGTTTCCCAGAGGGATTAACGCTTACTGAACTGGAAGCGACGGCGTGCCTTGGGCTGACCTGGCTTCTTACGCTCTACCTCACGAGCATCGCGAGTCAGGAAACCAGCATCCTTCAGCTTCTTCTTGTCTTCCTCGTTGATCTTCACCAGTGCACGGGCGATAGCAAGACGCAGAGCCTGGCTCTGACCTGTGAAACCACCACCGTCGAGGTTGACCTTGATGTCATACTTCTCAGCTACTTCGAGCAGGTTCAGCGGCTGCTTAACCACGTACTGCAGGATAGCTGAAGGGAAATATACCTCTAAATCCTTCTTGTTGATCGTGATCTTGCCTGTACCCTCAGAAACATATACACGGGCTACAGAGCTCTTGCGACGACCTATTGCGTTAATTACTTCCATCTTTCCTTAATTATTTATACTGGTTAATATCAATAGTCTTTGGCTGCTGAGCGGCATGTGGATGCTCTGTACCCTCATAGATGTAGAGGTTGTTCAGCAGGCTGCGTCCGAGGGGACCCTTTGGCAGCATACCCTTAACGGCATGACGAAGCATCTTGTCGACACCACCATTCTTCTTGCGAAGCTCAGCAGGTGTGTTGAAGCGCTGGCCACCAGGATAACCTGTGTAGCGGGTATAAACCTTATCGGTCTCTTTCTTACCAGTGAATACTACCTTATCGGCATTGATAAGGATGACATTGTCACCACAGTCAACGTGCGGTGTGAAAGTTGGCTTGTACTTTCCGCGAATCAGCTTTGCTACCTTAGAAGCGAGACGACCAACAACCTGGTCTGTGGCATCGATAACCACCCACTCCTTCTTTGCTGTTTCCTTGTTCACGGAAATAGTCTTGTAACTTAAAGTGTTCATTTCTTGTTTAAATTTTACTACTAAAAAACAGTTTAACTTGATAAGCGCACACAAACCCACATCCGAGGTCTAACACTCGGCTGCAAGTCTAACGAACGCCGGAACCTTACGATTCCATTGCTGAACCAGCGATTCACGAACCACTACGCCCGGCCAAAGACGCGGCTATTCACACTCTGATTCACGGGGATTCTAAGTCTCTCCCCAATAATCGGACTGCAAAGGTACACCTTTTTATTCATACGCGTGCGCCTTTGCAGTCCGAAAAGTAAATATTTATATTTTTTTAACTCTCTATTGATTCTTATGCTTGCAAATTCCTCGACTGGCGTTGTGCAGGATGTCATCACAGATGACTGGTGCAGCAGCTGCCAAATCGACAATGCGGTAGGGAATCTCATTGAGGAAAATGAGCTTGGCAGCTCCAGCCTCTTCCATCTTCTCGCCAATGAGCGTAAGGTCGGTTTCGAGGTAGAGTTCGTAGGAGCGCACAAGCATCGAATAGCTGCGGGTGGACTCATGCCCCTCAGCGTCGATATACTGACCCGTGAAGGTCTTCTGGAAGCGATAGGTGTTGACGCCACAGACCTCCTCACAGTGATGCACGAAGGTAAAGCAGTCGGTATAGTGGATGCCGATGATGACATTCTTGGCGTGACAGCGCTCAAGATAGCCAAAGGGGGAATCGGCACCAAAGGAACTGGTGTTCTGCATATCGCAGAGCAACTGCTGATCCTTACCTGCCACGGCAAAGGAATAGAGGGGGTGCAGGGTGCGACGGAAATCTGCACGACCCAGGGCGAATCCTCCCAGGGCACCTGTCTTGCAGGGTGTCTTATGATAATCGAAAGGCACACCATGACAGAAGTCCCAGTTGAACGTCGGAATGAGCAGGGTTCCCTCCTGTCCGATGACGCCAAGGATGGCATCGAGGAAGGCATCGCGGTCGAAGCGCTCGCCATTGCGTACAGCCGTAAACATCAGCTGCATGATATCGGAGGTGAGCAGTACAACATCGCCCTGCTGCAATCCCCAGTGCTTCGGCAGTTCGAGATAACTAATGTACGCCATACTTGCCAAGCATGGCGATGATGGCATCCACTGAGGTAAAGTTCTCAGGAACGACATCGGTGCCGTTGATTCTGAAATTGAAAGTAATCTCCAGGTTGGTCACGAGGCTCACGATGTCATAGGAATCGAGCAAGC
>JAEETB010000301.1 GCA_016286575.1 Prevotella sp. | reverse complement strand
GACGGAAGGATTCGTAAATAAACTTAAGGCAGTGAAGAGGAGTATGTATGGAAGGGCTGGACTCGAATTACTGAAGAACAAACTTGTGTTAGAGCATATCCTCTTCAACTAAATTGCAGAAGAACCACCGAAATTAGGAAAAGACAAAATTGCGTTGCAGTTGTTGCAGTTGTTGCAGTTCGTGGGAGGGACTTCCTTATACCAAAATTACATCTATATATTTATATATATAAATATATATAAATATATAGGATTAGAAATTGATTTTGATGGGAGTGTGAAAAATAACTGCAACAACTGCAACAACCGCAACAGGGAGTACGGTTCGCGGGGGCTGAAGTCAGTATTTTCTGAACGTGTCTTTTTTCGTGTCTTTTTTGCGATTTAATTTGCAAAACACATGATTTTTTCGTACCTTTGCATTGTCGAAAGGAAAGATCGGATAGTCAGTCATTAAAGATAAAAATCGTGACCATTAAATCTAGAAATTGCGCGCATTAATGGTAGCAAGATTTTCTCTTAAAGGGCTTTCAGGAAGGGATTTTCAGAGACATAGAGAATATTAACAAAATTATTAACAAACTAAACTAGATTTAACTATGGCTATTAAAGTAATTGCACAGCGCCGAGAAGTGAAACTCGGCAAGAAACCAGGAATGAAGTTCGTGATGCGTCCCGATCTGTACATTCCTATCCAGGAGAAGAAGGTGTTCGCAGAGGCTTCTACTCACTCAGGTATCTCCTCTGGCGTAATCAAGGCGGCTTGGGATGCTGCTGGTGAGGTACTCCGTACGTGGGCAACCGAAGGTCACTCCGTCCCCCTGCCCGGTCTGGGAACCATGCGCTTCGGCGTCCGTTCGAAGGCTGTAGAGAAACTGGAGGACGTGAAGGCCAACCTGATCACCACCCGTCGCATCGTGTTCACACCCTCAGTCGAGGTAAAGGACGAACTGAAGAATACGGCTATCCAGATCACCTGTCTCGACGAGAACGGTGAAGTTCTGAAGCGCGTAACCTCTGGCGACAGTGGTGAGGTTGAGGACAACGAGGAGAACGAGAACGGCGGTTCTGAGAATGGCTCAGGCGAGAACAACGGAAACAGCGGTTCTGAGCAGAATGGTGGTTCGCAGGCTGAGAGCATAGACGCTCCTACCATCAGCGGTGAGACTCCGTTCGACAACACGACTCAGGTAACACTGAGCGGTCCTGACGGCGCAGAGATCCGTTATACGGTAGACGGCAGCGCACCAACGGCTGAGAGCCAGCTCTATTCTGAGGCATTCACCCTGACCGACACTGTACTCGTGAAGGCGATCGCCATCAAGAATGGTGTCTCTTCTGAGGTAGCAAGCAAGACCTTCACCAAGAACGGCAGTGGTGACAACGGTGGTGGCTTCGACACTGGCAGCTAATCAGGAAGGAGGTGAACCATGACGAAAAAGGAAACGCTTAAATGGACGCTGCAGATCCTCGCATCGATTATCTCAGCGGTATTGACTGCTCTTGGAGCAACATCCTGTATGGGATTCTAAAAAGAGAGGGGCATCCGAATCGGGTGCCCCTCCTTCTGTTGCTTTCTGAAATTACTTTCTAGTTTCACGGTTATTGCTCCGCATAACTCTTTTTCAAGGGACGTGCCCCCTTTGTGTCATTCAGTAATGTTCCAGGGGAATTCGTAAATAGCTCCGTTAATATCAATATAGATAGTCATAGAATTACCTTTTTCTCGTTTAATGTTCACATAACCAGAAATTACATCGCCTGGATATATAGTTGTTTTTCTCAAATATCCCTCTTGTTTGATCGCTCTTTCTTGGAGTAAAGAATTTTCAAAATCTGCCATTCTATTACTAGCAATAACCCGTGCTTGGTATGCGGCTGCGCCGTCGTATGTGGTTGTCCTTGATGTAGTTGAAGAGTTACCGTGATAAGATCCGTGTCCACTATAACTACCAAAAGCCGATCCACCAGTGCCATAAGCATATGCGTTTCCAAATGTATTTGAGTAGCCGTTATAGGTAGTGTTTGATCGAGTTGTTGATGTTGAATAGCCGGCTCCTGCAGCAGCAAGTCCTTCACCAAGACCAGCTAAAGCCATATTCCAATTTTGAGTTCTTCGTACTTTTTTCATATACTGATCTGATGACCAAACCTCTAAGGCAATAATCTGTCCATTCTTCTTCTGTAATGTGGAAGTTATTTTATCCGGGTCAAATTCTATAGGTATTATGGAATTATTTGCTACTGCAATTGTTATTTGGAACCATTTTCCATAATCCCTTATTTTAGTATTGTTCATAACTAACAATAACCCGTTTTTTTTGTAAGATAGCCATGAGTTACCATCAAGATATTCTATTTTCATTTCATTCAAACTAGGGGATTCAAAAATAGGGGTATTATCAGTTCTTCTAAATTTGCTACAATATCCATCTTTATTTGATACAACGTAGTAATTATAACGTGGTTTGTCATTTAACATTTCCTGCTGAACACACAAATCCCCCTGTTCTGAAAATTCTGTCATGATTCCTTCAAGCTTTCCGTTTTTATAAGTTCCATGCCTACATATAAGACCGTTTTCATAATTTAACGTATATTCACCCTCAAATATACCTCTATTGAGATAAGCTTTCATCTCTACTTGTCCATTCTTATAGTAATTTATTAACTCTCCGTCAAAGATAAATTTGAAATCATTATACTTGTCTATACTTATATATCCTCCCTCTGATTGCAACTCCCCCGTTATATAATAATCTCTAAATGGTTTACGTAATTCAGATTTATCATTTGCATCATAAACGCGAAAGAAAGATGCAAAAGCTACATTTGAGACAACTTTCCAATCTTTGTCATAATAGATTGTGTCTAATTTTACTTTTGTGGTGTTGATATTAACTTTTTGGGAGTAACAGACACCGCAAATCAGTTGAAACAACAAAACACACAAATAGAAATTTCTCATAATTATATAAAATTTTTAGTTAAATATTGATACTCAATAATTATTAATTTGTTATTCACAAGAATCACGCTGCAAATATAACAATTATTCTTGGAAATTATGTCAAAAAAGTCAAAAAAAACATTGCGAGATCAAAAAAAAGATATATATTTAAACTGCACGTTAATGTCAGCCCCCTTCGTTTCAGGCACTAATATATCATTGTCTTGCGACAGAAAATGGTATCATACAGGTTATTTGTCGCATAAGTTAATATCCGTCGTAACAAGTTGAATAAGAAAGTTGATAATAATTTGGAATAAGCACATAATCCCCTTACCTTTGCATCAACTTTTTGATTCATATGCATTAGTTTGATAGTTATAAAATGTTTGGTTTGTAATTCTGAATTTGTTCGTTTTTTTCAATTGTTTGTTTTAGGTTTGAACATATAAGGCTTGCAGTGATGCAAGCCTTATATGCGTTTATTACAAAAAGGTCATTGGAACTGGATATATTTAGCAATGGCGTTCATGATCTGATGGTATGTCGTTTTCGGACAATAGGAATCCATGTTGATGAAGTCGTTGTGGACGCCCTTGGGGACGATGATCTTCTATTTATTCCGTTTATACCAAATCTTAAAAACAGGATCTTCCAGATAGACAGTGTTCTTGTCGAAATCAATCATTTCTTTGTCTTGCAGTGATGCCTTGATACGTGAGATGTTCGACTTGC
>JAEETB010000300.1 GCA_016286575.1 Prevotella sp. | reverse complement strand
CCCTGTTGGTCATAATCCAGACCATAACCTACGATGAAATCGTCGGGAATGCGGAATGCAACATAGTCGAGATGCAAGTCCTCCTGTAGCTTGTCGGGCTTGAAGAACAGCGAGCAGATATGTACTGAGGCAGGGTTTCTCGTACCCAGCGATTCGATCATTCGCTTCATGGTCTGTCCGCTTTCCACGATGTCCTCCACAATGATCACTGTACGTCCTGTCAGGTCTTCGTTGATGCCCAATACTTCTTTGATTTTTCCTGTCGAAGTGGTACCTTGATATGAAGCGAGTTTCACAAATGATATCTCGCAGGGAATAGTCATCTCGCGCATCAGGTCTGCTGCAAAGATGAACGATCCATTAAGCACCCCAAGGAAGAGTGGCGTCTTACCTGCCATGTCCTTGCTGATCTGTTGTGCTACCTCTTTGACGCGAGCCTTGATCACGTCCTCTGTAATTGACGTTTGGAACGTCTTGTCCTTGATTTTGACGATGCTCATACACTGAAAGAGTTAAAAATTTGTGCAAATTTACAAAAAAAAACGCTAACTCCTACATTCATTAGCATATTTTTCGTATTTTTGCACCAATGAAGATATTTTCGAGCGCTCAGATCCACGAATTGGATCGTTATACGATAGCGCATGAGCCCATTAAGAGCATCGATCTGATGGAACGCGCTGCACAAGCCCTGACCCAAGCCATAACCGACGAGTGGAGCAGTGCTACGCGTGTAGTCGTTTTTGCCGGTCCTGGCAATAACGGTGGTGATGCATTGGCTGTTGCCAGGATGCTCAGCGACAAGAATTACGAGGTTATAGCCTATTTGTTCAACATCTCAGGTAATCTTTCGGAAGATTGCAGTGTTAACCGTCAGCGGCTGCTCGATAAGAAACCGAAGGCTCTCGTGGAGGTTACGCAGGAGTTCGAACCACCCCAGCTTGAGGCGGGTATGCTTGTTGTCGACGGTCTTTTCGGATCAGGTCTTAACAAGCCCCTTGCAGGTGGTTTCGCTTCGTTGGTGAAGTACATCAACGCCTCACCAGCCCAGGTGGTGAGTATCGATGTGCCCTCAGGTCTGATGACGGAGGATAATACCTATAATATCCGTGCCAACATTATCCGCGCTGATCTGACCCTCACCCTTCAGTTGCCTAAACTTTCCTTCCTCTTCCCTGAGTCACAGTCATTCATCGGACGTCTGAAAGTGCTCGACATCCGACTCAGTCAGGAAGGTATTGCGAAGATTGATGCCAATTATACGCTTCTTGAAGAGAATGATATCCGTCCACGATTGCTGCGCCGCGACCCCTTTGCCCATAAAGGTAAGATGGGTAACGCCCTGATTATCGCAGGCAGTTATGGCATGGGTGGTGCCTCCGTGCTGGCCACGAGGGCCTGTCTCAGGGTAGGGGCGGGCAAGTGCACGACTCATACCCCCAGACAAAATAGTATGCTCCTGCAGATCAGTGTGCCTGAGGCCATCGTTCAGTTTGATCGTGAGGAGACCATCTTCTCCGAAGCTGTTGATGCTGAGGACTTTAATGCTGTAGGTATAGGCCCTGGATTGGGAACCAGTGAGCAGACGGCTATCGCCGTGATTGCCCAGTTGCGTCGCACGCAGTGTCCTTTGGTGGTCGATGCCGATGCCCTCAATGTGTTGGCTAACCATCCGGCATGGCTGCAGCAGTTGCCCAAGGACATCATCATGACCCCTCACCCTAAGGAGTTCGACCGTATTGTGGGACGTTCTACTGACAGTTACGAACGTCTTATGAAGGCTCGTGACCTGGCTCAGCGCCTGCAGGCCTATATCGTACTTAAGGGTCATCACACGTCGCTCTGTCTGCCCGACGGGCATATCATTTTCAATACGACTGGCAATGCCGGTATGGCTACTGCTGGTAGCGGCGATGTGCTCACAGGCATCATCACAGGCTTGCTGGCTCGAGGCTATAATCGTGAGGACGC
This sequence comes from Prevotella sp., assembly GCA_016286575.1. Classification (GTDB taxonomy): domain Bacteria; phylum Bacteroidota; class Bacteroidia; order Bacteroidales; family Bacteroidaceae; genus Prevotella. The sequence continues at coordinate 1,715 of JAEETB010000300.1, read as the reverse complement.
CTGTCTGGTGGGAATATACCTCCACGGACTGGCTGGAGACTTCGCAGCCCGCGAACTGGGTGAGGAGAGCGTTATGGCGAGTGACCTGATCCAGTATCTGCCCTATGCCTTCAAACGACTAAATGAGTAAGGACGTTGAACGTTGAATATTGAAGATTATGAAGAAGTTCCTGTTAGTACTTTTCACTTTTCTCTTTTCACTTTTCTCTGCACAGTCGCAGACCGCGCTCAGTCCCTATCAGCCCGGTGTTACGAGTGAGGGAGCAGTCTATTTTCTGCCCAAGACCGCTGTTAATGTTACCCTGTTGGTTGAAAAGACCTCCTACCAGCCTGGTGAGTTTTGCCGCTATGCCGAACGTTTCCTGCGTATGCGCGATGTTTCTTCTGAGTCCTCCGTTGGTTACCGCATAGTAGGCATCAAACAGTATTCTGTGGCCATAGCCGATACTGCCAAGCGCTACGCTGTGAAGTTTGATCCCAAGACTGTAGCCTCCAATGTACGTCTCTCTGACGACGGCGTCCTGTTGGCTATCAATACTGAACCAGCCAAGAATACTGCTGTGCAACGCTTTCTGCCCGCACCTCGTGAGTCCCTGCCCAGTCCTCGTAGTTTCATGAGTGAGGAAATCCTTTCGGCAGGCAGTACGGCGAAGATGGCCGAACTGACGGCCCAGGATATCTACGAGATTCGTGAGAGCAGGAATCTGCTGGTACGTGGTCAGGCTGACAATATGCCTAAGGACGGTGATCAGTTACGGCTGATGCTCAATCAGCTTGACCTGCAGGATCGTGTGCTGACCTCACTCTTTGCGGGCAATGTCAGCAAGGATACGGCAGAGTATACCCTTACGGTGCTGCCTGACAAGGAGATCCAGCGCGATGTGCTTTTCCGCTTCTCTCAGAAACTCGGACTCCTCGATAAAGATGATCTGGCAGGTACACCTTATTATATTATAATAAAGGACCTGCAGACCGTTCCTCCTGCCGAGCCTGTCGATCCCAAGAAAAAGGCCAAGCAGGTGTCGGGCATCTATGTCAACATCCCAGGCAAGATGCGTGTTTCCGTCTCTGACGCCAGTCAGACCCTCGTTACAAACGATTTCCCCGCAGGACAGTTCGGACATGTCGAACTGCTCAGTGGTGCTCTCTTCAACAAACGCTACACCACGCGCCTCACGCTGAACCCCATTTCGGGTGCTGTCGAGCGGCTTGATGCAGAACTTCCTAAATAGAACGTCTTATAAACGCAAAAAAACAATAAACCATTAAAAAAGATTCATTATGAAAAAGTATTTAGCAGAAATGGTGGGCACAATGGTGCTCGTATTGATGGGCTGCGGTGTCGCAGTAAGTTTAGGATGTGATCCAATCAACAACATCCCTGCAGTAGTAGGTACAGCCTTCGCGTTCGGACTGTCTGTGGTGGCTATGGCTTATACCATCGGCGGTATCAGCGGCTGCCACATCAACCCTGCCATCACCCTGGGTTGCTTCCTGAGTGGTCGTATGAGTGGAAAGGATTGTGGCATGTATATCCTCTTCCAGGTGATTGGTGCCTTCATTGGCTCCCTGCTGCTCTATATCCTTACAGAGAATGTTCCTGGTCTTGAGGGAACTGGTGCCAACGACCTGCAGGCTAATGTCTCCGTACTGGGAGGTCTGCTCGCCGAGATTATCTTTACCTGTGTATTCGTACTCGTTGTGCTTGGTGCTAC